>PWUG01000249.1 GCA_003562605.1 Syntrophomonadaceae bacterium
GGCCATGCTAAAACCCGATGTGCGGATAGTGAACTGTGCCCGGGGCGGCCTGATCGATGAAGACGCCCTCTGCGCCGCCCTGCAGGAAGGCCGGGTTGCCGGTGCCGCTCTCGATGTTTTTGAGCAGGAACCACCAACCAGCTGCAGCCTCCTGGAGCAGGATAAATTTATAGCTACCCCTCACCTGGGAGCCTCTACCCGTGAAGCCCAGACCAATGTTGCCCTGCAGGTTGCCGAGCAGGTCATCAAGGCTTTGCAGGGGGAACCGATTGTTTCAGCAGTCAATATGCCGGCATTATTACCGGAGACGAGGGCCGCGCTGGAGCCCTATTTTCCGCTGATGCAGGTGCTCGGCAGTTTTTACATGCAGGTTTTCGGCGGCTCGGTCGATGAAATCGAGCTTACTTACTTCGGTAATATCACTTCCCAGCCGCTTGAGCTTTTGACCACTTCCTGCCTGATTGGATTTCTGCGTCACATTATCGGGGATGGAGTTAACTGGGTCAATGCCCCCTATATTGCCAAAGGCAGGGGAATTGCTATTCGGGAGACATCAACCACTGAAATTAAACACTATAACAACATGATCAGGATGACGGGGAGATCGGGAAAAGAAGAGCACCATATTTCCGGAACCATGCGCAGCAATGGTATGCGCATTGTTCGGGTCGACGATTACCTGATTGAAATTACCCCGTCCAGATATATGCTGGTTACAACTCATCAGGATCGCCCCGGGGTAGTTGGAAAAATCGGGACTTTACTGAGTGATGAAAATATTAATATCGCGTCCATGCAGCTGGGCCGAAACAAGGCCGATCACAAAGCGATGATGTTTATCCAGGTTGATGAGGAGATAAGCAAGAAAATCCTCAACAAGGTACAAGAACTCGATTTTATCATCAAGGCCAGTTTTGTGACCCTGCCGAATGTACCTCTTAACGGATAAAGATAAGACGCACACGAAATCCGGGCCTTGCCATCCGGCAAATGAAAATGCCAATGAACTGTTTATAGTGTAAAGGAGTCACAAAGGCGTCATGGAAAAAGGAAAAAACCTGTATGACTATTTTGAGAAAGATCGTTTTGCAAAACATACCGGCATCGAAATGCTCGAAATCACCGATAAAAGCGCCAGAGCGAAACTGACCGTAAGGGAGCATCATTTAAACGGGGTAAGCATAGTTCACGGGGGAGCGCTGTTCACTTTGGCCGATCTGGTCTTCGGAGCTCTCGGCTATGTCCATGATCAGAATGCTGTTTCTATCAATGCCAGCATTTCCTACTTTAAAGCGGTCCGCGGAGGGACGCTCTTTGCTGATGGTAAACTGGTTGCACTAACCCCAAAGTTTGGATCATATACAGTGCAGATTAGAGATGAAAAAGGCAATCTGATCGCTGTCTTTCAGGGTCTTGGCTACAGGAGGCAGAAAGATGGCGATTGACCTGGACAAAAAAATTATTGAAGAGAGCCTGCAGGGAAATGCTTATTCTTTGGGCAGGCTGATTACTTTCCTCGAGGATCGGGTAAAAAGGGCGCAGATTGTCAAAGAGATCGAACCATATACCGGCAATGCTTTTGTTATTGGCATTACCGGACCTCCGGGAGTAGGGAAGAGCACCCTGATTAACTCCCTGGTCACCCATTTCAGGAGCCAGGGTTTTTCGCTCGGCCTGCTTTGCATAGATCCGACCAGTCCTGTTTCCGGAGGATCGCTCCTCGGGGATCGCCTGCGGATGGAGGAGCACAGCCTTGACCCCGATGTCTTTATCCGCAGCCTACCGGCAAGAGACCGCCTGGGTGGGATTTCACCAACATCAAGGGAAGTGATCAAAGTGCTTGATGCTTCCGGCAAAGATATTATTATTGTCGAAAGCGTCGGGGCAGGCCAGACCCAGTTTGAGATCAAAAAAATTGTTGATACGGTTGTGGTGGTTACAGTGCCGGGACTGGGTGACAGCATCCAAATGTTAAAAGCGGGCCTGACGGAGATAGCCGACATTTTTGTTCTTAACAAGTCTGATCGCGAAGGCGCCGATCAGGCTAAAAGAGAACTGGAAGATGCAGCATTCCGGTATGCAGGCGCATGGAAGCCCCCGGTTGTTTCTACTGTTGCAACCAGGAATGAAGGGCTTGCCGAACTTTGTGATGCGGTGGCCGGTCACCGGAAGTTCCTGCAGGAAAGCGGGCTCATGGAAGAGATGCGCAGGCAAAGAAATTTAGATTATACCATGGAATTGGTATTGGATTTGATCAAAAATGAAGTTGAAAGACGTCTTGAGGAAAACAGCAAACTAAAGGAACTTATGGATAAGGCAAACAAAGGAACCCTGGATCCCTGGTCTGCAGCCGGCCAGATCTTTGAGCGTATTTTGGATCCGCGGCCGGGTGATTGAAAGCTTTTTTAAAGCGGTATATTGCCGTGTTTCCGGCGGGGTTTTTCCTCAACCTTGGTCTTCATCATCTGAAGGGCTGAAATTAACCGGGCCCTGGTTTCCTGCGGTTCGATCACATCATCAAGCAGCATTTTACCGGCAGGATTAAAGGGGTTTGAGTAATAATAGTCATAGTCCCTGATCCTTTTTTCCCTCTCTGCGGCCTGGTCTTCAGCTTCTGTCAGTTCCTTTTTAAAGATAATGTCTACGGCAGCCGCAGTATCGAGGACGACGGGTTTGGCGATGGGCCAGGCAAACATCTGGTCGACTTCAGTGCCTTTGCAGCACATGGCCATGACGGCGCCGCCGTAATTCTTGCGCATATTCAGGGTAATCTTGGGCACGGTTGCTTCCGAATAGGCGTAAAGCATTTTAGCGCCGTGCCTGATTATTCCTCCATACTCCTGGTCTTTTCCGGGCATAAAACCGGGCACATCGACCAGGTTGATCAGGGGAATATTGAAGGCGTCACAGAACCTGATGAAGCGGGCGCCTTTATCGGAAGAATTGATGTCCAGGCAGCCGGCCATAACCAGTGGCTGGTTGGCGACAACACCGACCGTGCTTCCATCAAGCCTGGCGAAGCCGACTACCAGGGTTTGCCCGAACTTGGGAAGAATTTCCATGAAATCCCCCTTATCGAAGATCTGGTAAATGACTTTCTTTACATCGTAAGGAACACGAAAGTCATCGGGAACAATCTCCATCAGGTCTTCGGTGGACCTCTTGGGGTCATCGCCTGTATCAACTACCGGCGGATTTTCGATATTGTTGAGGGGAAGGAAGCCAAGCAGTCTTTTGATTCCCAGCAGGCACTCCCGGTCATTCGGATAAACGAAATGGGCATTGCCGCTTATCTCGGAGTGTATTTTAGCTCCGCCGAGGCTTTCAATGTCCATTTGCTCTCCGGTAACGGCTTTGATCACGCCGGGTCCGGTAATAAACATCTGGCTGGTATTTTCAACCATAAAAATAAAGTCGGTGATGGCCGGTGAATAGACGGCCACTCCGGCACAGGTGCCCATGATTGCCGAGATTTGAGGGATTACACCGGAGGCCTTTGTATTACGGTGAAACATGCCGGCAACATTGCGGGAAGCGGTAAAACCTTCGTGGATCCTGCCTCCGCCGGATTCATAAAGCCCGATCAGGGGCGCGCCTACCATGATTGCCTTGTCGATCGTATAGCATATCTTTGCGCCGTGGGTGGTGCCGACTGAACCACCCAAAACGGTGACATCTTCAGAAAAAATAAAAACCAGCCTGCCGTCAATGGTTCCGTATCCGGTAACCACTCCGTCACCCGGGAATTTTTTTTCCTGCATATTGAAATCGTAACACTGGTGTTCTGCAAGGGTATTAAATTCAATAAAACTGTCGGGATCCAGGAGGAACTCAATCCTTTCCCTGGCGGTTAGCTTTCCCCGGGTATGCTGCTTCTCAATGGCTTTTTCGCCTCCGCCAAGCCTTGCTTTTTCTTTCAGAGAGCGCAGCCTTTCGGTTTCGGTTTGATAGGTTCTTTCAGGCATTATTATTCACTCCATTTTTGTCAGATATAGTTAAGCCTGTCCGGGGTGGGGGGCGAAGCAAGAGTGGCTTATAATCGGAATTAAGCTGAAAATATTATACATTCAGGCCAAAACAAAGTCAATGGTCAGGGTTGACCGATTTCGAACTCTTCAGTAAAATCCAAAGAAGCATAGTTTTATAAAAAATATACCAGCCAGGGTGAGGGGTGGACCGCTTGCAATATTTTCAGCTCAGTAAAGAGGATGGGATAACCGAAATCTTGATTGATCGCTCTGCGCAGCGAAATGCCTTTAATGAAAAGATGTGGATGAAACTGGCCGAAATTATGGAATCTTGTTCTGCCGACAGAGGCACAAAGGTTGTGATCATTACCGGAGCGGGAAACTCTTTTGCCTCCGGAGCGGACATTACTCAGCTTAAGGATTTAACCGACATAGATAAACGCCATCACTATCTGTGCTGTGTCGAAAGGGCAATCGAAAGTATCATCCACTGCCCCCAGCCTGTTATCGCGATGATTAACGGTTGGGCCATCGGAGCGGGTTGTGAACTGGCGATTGCCTGCGATATAAGAATTTGCGCAGCAGAAGCGAAATTCAGCGTTCCCGCGGCAAAACTTGGTATAGTTCTGCACCATAGTTTAATCCAGAGAATTGTAAACCTGGTGGGCATGGCGGCAGCCAAAGAACTGCTGTTTGTCGGGGAACCGGTTTCTGCAGAGCGGGCATACGCTATCGGCCTTGTCAACAAGGTTACTCCCGCGTCGGAACTGAGAGCTGTCACCGCCGGGATGGCGCGAAAAATTGCCGGCAATGCACCGCTGGCAGTAAGAGGTATGAAAGAGGCTCTGACCCGCCTGTCTGAACCCGATCAGCAGAAAGATCTGAGCGGCCTGGATCAGCTTGAAAAGGTTGCATTCGAAAGTGATGATTTCATAGAAGGTGCCACTGCCTTTATGGAAAAGAGAAAGCCGGTTTGGAAAGGGAAATAATAAATTGATGGGAAATGTACAGTTGCAGTTAAGCTGACCGGAAAAGCTGTTTCTTTTATAAGCCGGGGAGTATAATAAGGGAGGATATGGACACAACAGTCAAGAAGTTTGGTTCAAGAGTTATCCTTAGCAGTGTAGTATGTTGCTCAGGCAGAAAGGGCGTTGGCTGTGGTCGAAATGAACAACAGCAGGGTTAAGGTAGCCGGCATTCCCAAGTGGCTGGTAGCTGTGGTTGACATAGCCCTGGTCAACCTGGGGCTCTATTTTGCCCTGGTTATTGTTACCGGCGAGCTGCAGGGCTTTCAGATTGAGCCACTGTTTTTTCTGTTGCCCGTTATTTCACTGATTACAATATTCCTCTTTAACAGCCTCGGTCTTTATTCACGTCAGCGTAACGGGTTTACGCCGATTGTACGCTCACTGGTTACCGGCGTGATCGGGTTGACCTTTTTTTCGATTTTCTTTGTTTTCTGGACGAGGACATTTATCTTTCAGCGCAGCGTTTTCCTGGCGGCACCGATGCTCCAGCTCGTATTGCTGCTCGGCTGGCGAATCCTTTACTGGCGCCTGGAACTCTGGGTGCACGGGCAGAAGAAACTTTTGGTTATCGGCAGCCGCAATGATGCTGACCATGCCCTGGAGAAAATTATGTGCCTGCCTCAGGGTATCTTTGAAGTGACCAGGGTATTGGCGCCTGAGAAGATAGACGAACTGTCTCATTGGCTGGAAGAAACCGATGCGGTATTGATTACAGGTTCGCTCGATATGGAGCAGAAAAACAAGATCATCAGGGATAGTTTTGATTTGAACAGAGAAGTTTTCATTGTGCCCGACTTTTATGAGATTGTTCTTACAAGGGCGTCGATGGCCCAGGTGCACGATACCCCGGTGATAGAATGCCAGGATATGCAGCTCACATTCGTGCAGCTTTTTGTAAAAAGGAGCTTTGATCTGGCTGTTGCCCTGATTTTTGTCCTGCCGGCCCTGCCTTTACTGTTCATTACCGGGTTGGCGGTACGCTTGTCATCTCCCGGACCGGTAATCTTCACCCAGGAAAGAGTTGGTTTCAGGGGACGCCCCTTTATCCTTTACAAGCTGCGGACAATGATCGTCGATGCCGAAGGTGAAAGCGGGCCGGTTTTTTCAACAGAAGAAGACGACCGGGTTACCCCGGTGGGCCGTTTTTTGCGGGCTACCAGGCTTGATGAACTGCCCCAGCTCTACAACGTGCTGCGCGGTGATCTTAGCATTGTCGGTCCGCGCCCCGAAAGGCCATATTTTGTTGAGAAATTTCAAAGCGAGATGCCTGAATATAAGCTGCGCCACCTGGTTAAACCGGGCATTACCGGTTTGGCTCAGGTCAACGGTTACTATGCTACCGACTCGCAGGACAAACTGCGCTACGACCTGTACTACCTGTCCGATTACTCATTACTAATGGATTTCAGGATCCTGCTGTTAACGATACCGACCCTCTTCAACCGGGAAGCGGCAAAAGGGGTCAGAAAAGAAGCTGTCGAAAGAGAATAGAAAACCAATCCGGAGGTATTTATGGCAGAGATCTTGATTTTAGGTGGTGGAGTTGCCGGAATATCGGCTGCCTGGCATGCCTCCAAAGCAGGGCGGGAAGCTGTAGTTTTTGAGGCTAAAGAGCGTTGGGGCGGGCTGCTTGATTATTTCGATCTGGAAGGGTTTCGCTTCGACAATGCCGTTCATTTTGCCTTTAGCAGTAATAAAGAATACCGCGCTGTGCTGGATATGACCGACTATATTACGCACCGGCCTGAACCGTATAACTATGAGCAGGGAAGATGGCTGAAACACCCGGTACAAAACAATCTTTATCCTCTCCCGGTTGAGGATAAAGTTAAAGCAATTAAAAGTTTTATCGAGAGACCGGATCAAATTAAGAATTCTGACTACCGGCAGTGGCTGGAGGAACAGTTCGGAGAATACATCGCCGGTCGTTTCCCGGCCCGCTATACTGAGAAATACTGGACGGTACCTGCGGATAATTTGAGTACTGATTGGATAGGCAGCCGCCTCTACCGCCCGACCCTTGAAGAGGTGCTTTTCGGGGCAATGACCGAGCGCACTCCTTCAACTTATTACCTGCCTGAAATGCTTTACCCGCTCCGGGGCGGTTACCGCACTTTTCTCGAACCGCTGGTCGGTGATCTTGACCTGCGCACCGGCA
>PWUG01000284.1 GCA_003562605.1 Syntrophomonadaceae bacterium
AAGGGTGCGGCTTACAGGGTTAATGCTGATAAAGCTGGACGAATTTTGCAAGATCCGGAGCTGCATCCGCCAAAGATCTTTTGTGACCGAGCTCTTTTGTCTTTTCTCCCCGGCTGTACTGACAGCCATGTGAGCTTTAAGAGCGGCCATACGGCAGGCGGCAAGTTCGGATGGCAGTTCGATAGCCGGTTGATGCTTTAGCTCCCAATCCAGGAGCTTTAACTGGTTCAGCTCCCGGCGGGAAGCGGGGCAGGACAGCAAATGCTCCTCGAGAATAATTTTTTCCAGTGGGCCTAGCTCTCCGTCAATATACTGATGCAGCAGATCACTGTACTTATTATCCAAGATGACTTACACCTCCAATAGTTCGCAGGCCTGCATTTTTTTACGCAGCTGGTTTCTGGCCCGGAAAACGCTGTTTTTAACCGTGCCCAGCGGTTGGCCAAGGGCACCGGCAATCTGTTCGTAGCTCATTTCTTCATGGTAACGCAGGGTAAGTGTTATCCGGTACTGCTCAGGCAGCTGCGCTATCAGATTATTAACTATATCACTTGTATCGCCAACAATAACCGTTTCTTCCGGGTCATCTTCGGCCGCAAGGTAATCAGCAGGGGAAAATTCCAGACTGCCGCTGCCCTTTTGATTCCATCCACCATCCAGTGAGGTTACAGGCAATCTGTTTTTTTTTGTATGGTTTATTATTGTATTAACGGTAATTGTTTTTAACCAGGGCAGCAGGGGTCGGGTTTCGTCGAAGCTATTAAGACCGCGGAATATCCGGATATAGACCTCCTGCATCATGTCCAGGGCTTCTTCCTTGTTTCGGGTAAAGCTGTAGCAGATACGGTAAAGGTAACCCTCATAGCGGCTCAGGAGCTCGTTAAAAGCATCTTCGTCATTTTTCTTGCAGCGTTTTATGAGATTGGTTATTAGTGTATCCACAAGCCAGCTGCCTCCAGTCAAGCCTGTTTATTTCCCTATCTTTTATATTACATGATCTATTTGAAATAGTTGCAGCTTTATTGAGTACGCTGTGCAAGACGAGGGAAGTCGAGGGGAGAAGTCGAGGGGACGTTTCATCTGTCTTTTGATCTGTTTAACGAAACTATATCACATTTTAAGCTTTTATTGTTTAAATAGCGAAGACAGTTAAAACGTTTCCCTGACCTTAAACATCCCTTTGCCTGTCTGCGCCTGGACAACCCAAAGGCTATAGGATTTGCTTTCCCTTTGCCAGATCGACTGTTGCCCGGTCGAGAATCTCTTCCAGCCTGGCCTGAATAGTTTCAGGAAGGTTATTTTGGATTGGTGCGGCGAGAAGCTCCTCGACTCTTTCGCGGGCACGGGCATAAATATCGGTGTTGCTATGCTCCTGCATTTCTTCGAGACTGCTGCGATCCTGGAGAAGAGGCTGATAGAATTCTGGGCCACGGCAAAGGTGAAAGGTGCTTTCTGCATCTAAAAAATGACCGCCGGGCCCTACCCTAAGCAGATCGGCAAAGAAGTTCTTTTCTTCCGAAAAGTCAATGCCTGCAGCAAGACGGCGGCAGCGCCGGGCGATCTCTTCATCTACAATAATCTGTTCCAGGACAAGCAGCTGGCTGGTTTCAATCTCACCGATACCGTTGATCAGATCCACCCCGGCCAGGACCAGGGGCAGGGTGGTAAGCATTTTCTCCATGATCGCTTCAGATCCGGGGTAACGGGTATCAGAGAGGCAGCCGGCCTGGGTATTGGGCAGGTTGTAGTGGCGGGCCATTTCACCGAGGGCCGCGGTTTGAATGACCATTTCCGGAGTTCCTTCCAGGAATGTACCAGTTTTAAAGTCCATCGTGCCAGAGGCGGCGCCATAAATCTGGGGAGAGCCGGGCCGGGCTGCCTGGAAGAGCACCAGGGTTGAGAGGGCCTCGGCGTTGGCCAGGCAGATATTGGAAAAGAGTCCGGCGGGTCCGGTTGATCCGCAGGAGGGCATGGGTAAAATCAAGACCGGCACCTCGTAGGCCAGCAGATCCAGGCAGGCCTCGCTCATCGGGCCTTCATGAGTAAGCGGCGCAACGGGACAATAGCAGACCGAGCAGATTTTCCTCTCCTTAACCGCTTCGGTGCTGCCGAGGATGCACTTCATGGCTTCGATCAGAAAAGGTACTTCTTCAGGGCGATGCAGTTCATGCTGAACGTGCTTTGCGCTGTATTTCAGTGCGGTCAGGAATTCACAGAGCACCCGCGAAGCTTTGGGAGCATCGGATGCGACAACCGGGGGCCAGTTGATCATCCCAAGCTCAATATTATTGAAAATCCTTGAGCCCAATTCGATATCTTTGATCGTGCCGTAGCGCCGCTGGCCGCTCTCGAAATCGAGGGCAAACGTGGCTGTGCCGTCGAGCGTATAGGCGGTAAAGGGCGAGGGCAGAGCGAAATCAAAGTCACTGTTAGGGGCGCCAAGGGTAAATTTTTGCGGGGCCGTTTTTAAGGCTTCTTCGACCATTGTTTGATCGATACGGGCAATAGAGTTTTGCTGATCGATGCCTGCCCCGGCCTGCTCAAGCAGCTTGAGGGCTTTTTTACTGTGAAATCTGACCCCCACTTCAGATAAGATGCGCAAGCTTTCTGTGTGGATCTTCTGCTTGTTTTCTGCAGATAAAAAGTTAAGTTGCAAGAAATATCGCCCTTTCCCGGTCATGTTAGGTGCAGCGTTGGATCAGGTGAATTCACAGCTAGATATTAAACAATATTTACCCTGTTTCCTGCCGGGGAAAGACGTGCTCAAAAAAATTACTGTTCCGAAATACTTACCGGCTATAGCCTTTATTACCCTTTTGCTTCCACTTGATGCTGCGTTTCATTAATTATAACATGGAGGAAATCGCAGTTTTAATCAGGCACAATCACTGACTTAAAATCTTACCGAAGGGTGATAAATAGCCATGTCCAAACAGAATCGTCCCCTCGTCTTTTGAGGTTCAGAAGAAAACAGAGCCAATTCAGGAAAAGGGAATCTCCCTATTTTCGCAAGAGAGAAGTCTTTCCTTTCTGCGCTAATGCTTATTCTAAGAAATAAGTATACTTGATATAATGGTGACATAATCCAAGTGGAAAGGAGAATTTAAATGTTAAATTCAAAACATATCAGCCCAACTGTTCGAGGCCAGATTACCATCCCCAAAGGTATTCGCAAAGAACTGGCTATCACTCCAAAGACCAAGCTTAGAATATATGTAGAAAACAACAGGATAGTAATAGAACCGGTTTCAAATCTTGATCTGCTTTTTCAGGATATAGAGGAAGAAGCAAAAACTAAGGGCTACACCAGAGAAGAATTGAACCGGGAAATAGATGTAGTAAGAGAAAAATTGATCAAAGAGATATACAAATGATTAATATAATGCTGGATACAAACATATTAATCACTGGGTTAGCTTTTAATGGCAATGAACGAAAGCTGCTCAATGCTATTTATCTCAATAAAGCAAATCTAATTTTGAATGAATTTGTAATCATAGAAACGAAAACTATTTTGAGCAAGAAATTTCCCATGTTGGAGAAGGTATTTGATGATTTTTTGCAACTTATTCAAGCTAAGATTACACCTCTGCCAGAGTTAGAAATGGTCAAGAATGCTAAAACCATTATCAGGGATCCTAAAGATGCAGTAGTTTTAGCATCAGCAATTTTATTTAACCCTGATGTTTTCGTAAGCGGAGACCTGGATTTTCATACAACAACTGTAAAATCCTTTATTAATGTTATGCATACAAGAGAAGCTATAGCTTTAGTTAGATATCACAGGCAAAGCTAATATTTGTTTTAGGGGATATTATTCTATAAAATGGGAGCGGGCTTATGGCAAATTTTAAAATCATCGGTATTCGTGATCATAAAGAGTATCTCGAAACAGCAATTGATTATTTATCGGAAAAATGGGGTATTGACAGGAAGATCTATAACGATTGCCTCAGCAACTCGGTTATAACTGAAAATCCTCTGCCCCGCTGGTATTTATTGTTAAAAGATAAAGAAGTAATAGGTTGCTGCGGGCTTATTACCAATGATTTTATCAGCCGCCAGGATTTATATCCCTGGCTGTGCGCCCTGTTTGTTGAGGAAAGAGAACGGGGCCGGAAGCTGGGGGCAAAGTTGATCGAGCATGTTAAGGCTGAGGCGGCAGCTTCGGGTTACAAAAAAATTTATCTTAGCACCGATCTCGAAGGTTATTATGAAAAGTATGGTTGGGGAAAAATAGCAACAGGTTATCACCCCTGGGGTGCGGAATCTACTATTTTTGAAAGTGAAACAGCTTTGAACAGTGATAAGGTGTAGCTTTTAGGAAACCCAGTGCTGGAAACTAAAAAATTGATTCTAAGAAAACTGAAAATTCCCGATGCCCGTGATTATTATGAATAAGGGACCAACCCGGAACTGACCCACTAAGTCCGGTGTCCCCTTGTCTTTACCTTGTCTTCTTGACCCTTTTCTTTTTTTAGTGGAAAGGCGAGTATCAGCTTAACCGGTTAACCTGCGCAGCCACCATTCAAAGCTGTAACGTCCATCACGTTTATCCCAGGCAACAATTACAAAATAGAAGAGAACGATGAAAACAAAAACCACGACCAGGGAGTAAGCTGTAGGCATTATGTATCCATAATACTGCCACCTGTATAATTCGCGCAGGTAATAGGAATAAGCAATAAGCGCCCAGAGAAACAGCGCATGGTGCACCACATAAGCAGTAAGGGCATAGCGGCTGTAGCGGCGGCAGAATACCAGGAATAGATTATCCTTCTTTTCCCCCTCCTTTAAATCAAAGAGACGGAAAAAGAAGATAAAGAGGAGAACATTGATGCCCAGCGCCAGCAGGATAAAAGAAGTTGATGCGGGATAAAAAGTAAAAGGCGAAATATACTCTGCAACTATTCCGGTCACATCTGAAGCAGATGAAAGGAAAATCATGGCGAGTGAAACAATTATCAGACCGATGCCTGCGGGTAATAGAACTTTCGGCAGACGAAGTATATCATCCCCGAAGCAGGCTCTGCCCACCAGGTAGCCGGCGAGCGGAAAAACCAGCCAGGGCAGCAGTGGGAAATAGGCGTTGGCGAAAAAACCCATCAGCATGCCGGGCATATCGAATGAAGGAACATATTCACCCCACCTGTTCCAGTGGCTGTGAAAGTCGGTGTAAATTCTAACTATTGGGCTGATGACAAGAATAAAAAGGATTATAGAAATTATCTTTTTCGAGCTTAAATTTCTTAAGGGAAAAAGAATCAGCAGTGAAGCGCCGATAAAGGTCAGGATATCCCAGGAAAATACTTCTTCGGGCATCCAGACGAAGATCATAAAGAGCAGGCCGATGAAAAATATGGCCATCCCCCGGCGCAGGTTCCTGTCGGCTATCAACCCGGGATCTATACCTCTCTCTTCCTGCCTTTTTACAGATACAAAGAGGCTCATACCGACAAGGAAAGTAAACAGCGAGGCTGGAAAAGAACCTATTAATTCGCTGAGCTGGTAAAGCGTCGTATGGCTGTCATAGTAGCCGGAAAGCCATTCTACAATATGCACTTGGATCATGCCGATAATTGCCAGGGCGCGTAATATATCTATTGAGTTATATCTTGCTATTCTAGTCGCCCCTCTTCACTTAATTATTAGAATTTATTGCTGACAAATCTAAAGAACAGGATAAGCATAACATAAAAAAATTATTTTGAGAAAGCATTAACTGATATCTACTTCGAGTTTTCACGGATGAATTTCAAGACTTCCTGTATATCGGGAAGTTCGCTGGTGGGGTAAGTTTTCGCAAAAATTACGGAACCTTTTTCATCAACGACAATATTGGCTCTTTTCGAAGTGCCGTATTTTTCTCTGAAGACACCATAGGATTCAGCGATCGCCCCATGCACCATGGACTGCCAGACCGGCAACTGCTGCATCGTCGAAAACTACGCTGCAAGCTACAGGCAGAAAATCGTGTGCTGACTTCGAATAAAGATTGGCTGCACTAATGATCCCAGTCGGGAACAGGACGTTCTTGAACCGCTTCCAGGGCTTCGTTAAAGTTAGCATAGAGTTCTTCTTTTCTTTTACCCTTAAGATAGTTTTTAAACCACTCGTTTGCTTCCAGTTCTCCAGCTTCCTTGGTCAAAGCATACATGGCAAATTGGTTCATCGATACTCCCTGTTTTTTTGCGATCTTTTCAATGCGGCGTTTAAGCTCCTCAGGAATCCGTACCGTAATGAAAGGCTATGAATTCGGCCGGGGTTACAACTTCTACCCCAAACAGATGTAGCTCTGTGTTAATTGACAACCGCAATACCAAGATAGCTGTCATTCCTCTGGAACTGCGCAGCCTCCTCGAAAAAGCTTTGCGGTAATCAGCAATGCCAATCAATTATTAATGGTCTGAAAACAGCCCCAGAAGGATCCGCAACCTGTCTTCTACCAATGCCATAACTTTGGGCGGGGCGGATCCTATTTTTCCGGTTAAGCGATCCTTTGAAAGCGAACGGATATCTTCGCATTTTATATAGCTCTTGGTTTCTAACCCGCTATCCTCCGGTTCGAGGGGAATATGAAATGGAATTCCCTTATTTTTAGAAGTAATCGGAAGTATTACAACGAGTTCAGCAGGTCCATGATTGAATAGATCTACCGAAATAATCAGGCCAGGCCTGTAACCGGCCTGCTCATGACCACGAACCGGATTTAAATCAACCATCCATATATCACCCCGGGATGGATTCATCAGTAAGACTCCTTCTGGCCATCAGTAAGGGTGAGCTCCCAGAGATCCCGTTCATCTTTTTCAGCTTTCCAGAGTGAAGGGTCTTTTTTCAGGGCGGCATATGCCTCATTGGCTTCCTTGAGGATTAGGGCCCGGCGATGTTCTTCAATTGCCTCATCAAGCACATTCTGGAGGGATACTCCCTTCTCCCTGGCTATTTCTTTAAGTATCTTTGACGATTGGCTGCTAATTCTGACTGTTGTTCCAGCCATTTGATCACATCCTGTTTACTTATATGTTAACAAAAGTGTAACATAATTGAATACAAACCGCAACACTTAATTGCGGAGGGTATTTTTTGCAAGAAGATTGTGGGGGAAAAATTGGCAAAAGACGAG
>PWUG01000408.1 GCA_003562605.1 Syntrophomonadaceae bacterium
CTGGTTTTATGGGCTTTGACTTACCTGCCGACAACTCTGACTTTACCCGGCATTGCCGGGCTGATTTTATCTATCGGTATGGCTGTCGATGCCAACGTGATCATTTTTGAAAGGATTAAAGACGAATTACGTTCAGGCCGGACCCCCAGAAGCGCCATGGAAAGCGGTTTTCAGCGGGCATTCCGGGCCATACTCGATGCGAATGTGACCACCTTGATCGTGACAGTTGTGCTTTTCAGCCTGGCCAGCGGCCCTGTCAGAGGTTTCGCCGTCACCCTCTTCATCGGAATCATCTGCAGCATGTTTACAGCTATAGTCCTGACCCGTTTGCTGATGCGCCTTGCCTTTAAAGCCGGCCTGGTCAGCAGTGGGGCCTTTGTGGGGGTGAAAGTATAATGATTGATTTTATTGGCAACCGTCGTAAAGCTTACCTTTTATCAGCGCTACTGGTCCTTGCCGGTTTAATATCGCTGGCTGTTTTCGGATTGAATCTTGGTATCGATTTTACCGGCGGGACTGTCCTGCACTTGAACCTGGGAGAAGATTTTTCTTTGGAAGAAGTAGAGGCAGTCATAGCTCCCTTTGAAGAGCTTGAAGGAGCCGCGGTACAAATCGTTCAGGGAAGAGACCTGACGGGCGAACTGACAGAGGAAGGTTTGGTTATCAAAGCGCCTTATATTGAAGAAGACCGCCGGGATATGTTATTGGATGCCTTAAGGGATCGCTGGCCTGCCCTTGATCCTGCTGATTTGAGGATCGAAAGCGTAGGCGCTGTAATTGGGAGTGAACTGGCCAGACAGGCGCTTCTATCCCTGGCTGTGGCAATAGTCCTGATGGTTGTCTATATCACGGTTCGCTTTGAATTCAGGTTTGCCCTGGCTACAATAGCAGCTTTACTGCACAATATCGTCATAGTCATCGGCATTTTTTCAATCCTGCAGATGGAGATCAACGTACCTTTTGTCGCAGCGATTTTAACGGTCTTCGGTTATTCGGTAAACGATACTATTGTAATTTTTGATCGAATCCGTGAAAACATAAAACATAAACAAAGAAGAGACTATGCTGCCGTGGTCAATGAGAGCATCAACCAGAACCTGATGCGCTCGATAAATACTTCTTTAACCACTCTT
Organism: Syntrophomonadaceae bacterium; assembly: GCA_003562605.1. Next base: position 1,134 of record PWUG01000408.1, read on the forward strand.
TTTGTCCTGACAGCGCTGCTCTTTGGATTTCATTATTTCATCGGCAGCCTCGATCTGATCGTTTTTGTAGTTGCCCTGATCCTGGGAGTTATAGTCGGCACCTATTCATCCATATTCGTCGCCAGTCCGCTTTGGCTTAACCTCCAATCACTTAAGTTTAAGGGTGTCCGCCGCAAAGCGGCTTAGTATCAATAAAGGAGATGGATAAAAAATGGGTTCTTTTTACCTGATTTTAGGTCTCGTCTTCAGCCTGATAATTGCCATAGTTGCCCTTGCCAACACTGAAACAGTAACCGTTAGCTATATCTTCGGCCGTGCCGAAGTATCCCTGATCCTGCTCATCCTTGGATCGGCTTTTATCGGTGTCCTTGTTATGGGCCTCTTCAGCCTTTTTCGCAGTATTCGGTCAGCATTTGCTTTTCGTGATATGCGGCAGAAACAGGAAGCTTTGCAGAAGCAGGTTAAGGCTCTTGAAGAAGAGAAAATCTTCCTTGAAGCGGAGCTGAACAAAGCTGTATCAGTTCCTGAAGAGACGGAGGAGGCAGAGAAAGAAAAGCAGGAGGCAGAGGTTCAGCCGGCGGAATCGGCTCCAGCCGACGAAGAGGTGGATGAGGAGTCTTCATGAGTCTGAGTGGCAAATATTGGATTTGGCCCGATCAGGATCATGACCGGGTGGTTGAACTTGCCCGGAATTTAAACTATCCACCGGCCCTGGCCCGACTGCTGATAAACCGCGGAATCAATGATCCTGAGCAGGCCCGGGCTTTTTTATCTCCTTCAATGGATCAATTTCATGCTCCCTGGCTGATGCTGGGGATGGAGCAGGCTGTTGCCAGGCTCTTAAGTGCCATCGAAAAGAAGGAAGCAATAGTCATTCATGGTGATTACGATGCTGATGGCATATCTGCAACTGTGATTTTAGTTGAAGCCCTGCACCAGCTTGGCGGCAAAGTCGATTATTACCTGCCCAGCCGTTTTGAAGAGGGTTACGGATTACATATCGAACCCCTAAAGGAATTTAAAGAAGCCGGGCATTCCCTGGTTGTCACTGTCGATTGCGGGATCAATGCAGTCGAAGAAGCAGCCTATGCCGCTGACCTCGGGCTTGACCTGATTATTACCGATCACCACCAGCCTCTGGAGCGGTTAAGCGGCGCCCTGGCCGTGATTAATCCCCTGCAGAAAGACTGCCCATACCCGTTTAAAGAACTTTCGGGCGCAGGTATTGCTTTTAAACTTGCCGCTGCCCTGATGGAAAAATCCGGTTCTGATTTCCCGGATCACCTCCTGGATCTGGCCGCACTCGGAACAGCTGCCGATGTGGTTCCCCTGCTGGGTGAGAACAGGGTTATCGTTTCATCCGGATTAAATGTCCTGCGAAACTTGCAAAGGGTTGGTTTCAAAGCACTTGCCGAAGCGGTCAGTCTTGACAAAGCACGTATTAACAGCACGGCTTTGTCTTTTATCCTCGCCCCCTCGGTAAATGCTGCCGGACGGATGGGTGCAGCGCTGCCTGCCGCCCAGCTTCTTCTGGAAAAAGATGCTGAAAAAGCGGCTGAATTGGCCGGATATTTGCACCGGGCCAACCAGTCGAGGCGTTCCACGGAACAAACAATATTAAAAGAAGCCGAAGAAGCTGCTATTAAGCAGCTTTTGACTGCAGATAATAAAGTAATTACCCTGGCCGGAGAAAGCTGGCATCACGGTGTGATTGGCATTGTCGCTTCACGCCTGGTGGAAAGGTTTAATCGTCCGGTAGCCCTGATAGCTCTTGAAAATGGGGAAGGCCGCGGTTCAGCCCGCAGTATACCCGGTTTTGATATCACTGCCGCCCTCGCTGATAGCTCGGCTCTCCTGGAAAGATTCGGCGGTCATGAACAGGCTGCAGGATTTACTATTCAAGCCGGCAATATTGATGAACTGAAGGAAAGATTGAACCGCTACGCTAAAAATAAACTTGACGGCGCTGCATTAAGTTCACGCCTTTACATCGAGGCGGAACTGGAAGAGCCCGAAATAGGCTTTGATTTGACCGCACGGCTCGAAGAGCTACAGCCTCACGGAACAGCCAATCCTATCCCTCTTTTCGGCAGCCGTGCCTGGGAAATTCTATCCTGGCGCCTGGTCGGGGCGGATAAAAAACATCTTAAACTTAGTGTAAGAAAAGACGGCCGGACCCTGAATCCGATTGTCTTTTCAGGAGCACCCCTTGCAGCACAACTGGAAAAAGGGCGCCGGGTGGATCTTGCCTTTAAATTGAAAAATGGTTTTTTCCAGAACCAAGAAACCCTGGATATCGAAGTAAAAGATTTGAGCTACAGCGACAGGGCAGTTTGTGGGAACCTGGAGCTTACTGATTACCGCGGCAGTAAAAACCGTGCAGGCATATTAAAGGAAATTCTCAAAAAGGAAAAAGTGGAAACCGTTCTCTTTGTTGCTGCTCAATCAAGGGCTGAAAAAATCAGGTATAGCAGTTCATTAGAGGATCCACCTTTTCTTATTACCAGCGGGGCAATGAACGGTGACCCTGAACTACCCGCAGATCCTGAAACGCTGATTCTATATGATTTGCCCCTTCATGAAAGCATTCTGAGAGGCACTCTTAAACAAGGGTTGAATAAAGGCAAGCTGAAAATTTATCTGCTCTACAACCACGCGGATCTCAAGCAGAATTGTCTCTTAACAGACCTATCCCTGCCTTCAAAGGAAAACCTGTTAAAAATAAAAGCTATTCTGGAAGAGGTGGCAAAAGCAGGCACCGATCAGGATTTTCCCGCCCATGCTGAGAAAAAACTGGACTTTAAACCCGCCAGTACTTTTTGGACGCGGGCAGAAAGCATTTTTACAGAGGTCGGGTTTCTGAAAGACGGCCTTGTTTCTACTGAACAAGTTAAACTTGGTTTAAGTTGGCCCGCATGCCTTGACTCATCGCCCACCTACCTTGTCACCAGGCAGCTGTTGGAAAGCTGTAAGCAATTCCAGCGCCTGCTTCTCGAAGGTCCCCCCGTTGAAATCGCAGCTTATTTGCACAGTCTTAGTGACAGTTAACTCTCCTGCCAGTAAGTACTCTGTAAATGAAAATACAGGATAACAAGTTAATAATCCTTCAGTTTCCGGAACAAATGCGAATAAGATTGCTGTCCTTCCAAGAGTCCCAATGGATCATGCTATAGAATTTAGCGCCATTTTTTAGTATTATAGATATTAGATTTTTATAATTGGGGAAGATTAAAGATGGCTGTTAAAGAAAAAAAACTTAACGAACTAAAAAAACGTATCCAGCGTTACTATCCTGATCTGGAAGATTGGGTCCTGGTCGAGAAAGCCTACAATTATTCAGTGCAGGCTCATTCCGGCCAGCTGCGTGAATCTGGCGAGTCTTATATTACGCATCCGCTCGGTGTGGCCATGATTCTGACCGAACTTGAACTTGACCTGGTTACTATTATCGCCGGGCTGCTTCATGATGTGGTTGAAGATACCGATATCACCCTGGAGGAAATCCGGAATGAGTTTAGCGATGAAGTGGCAGCGCTTGTAGACGGTGTAACCAAGCTTAGCCGGCTCGATTTTACCTCCAAGGAAGAACAGCAGGCCGAAACTCTTCGTAAAATGTTCATCGCAATGGCCCAGGATATACGTGTGGTTCTAATCAAGCTGGCTGACAGGACCCATAACCTGCGTACATTGCGTTACCTGAACACTCACAAACAAAAAGAGATCGCACGGGAGACATTGGAAATCTATGCGCCTTTGGCCCATCGCCTCGGTATATATATGATCAAATGGGAACTCGAAGACCTGGCCTTCCGTTACATGCAGCCGTCCGAGTATTTCCAGCTGGTTGATAAACTGGCCAAGAAAAGGCGTGAACGCGAAAACTTCATTAACCGGATTATATGGATACTGCAGGACTATTTGTCCGAAGCCTCTATTGAAGCAGAAATCCAGGGCCGCCCAAAGCATCTTTTTAGCATATACAATAAAATGAAAACCCAGGGCAAAGATTTAAACGAGATTTACGACCTTACTGCAATTCGAATCATTGTCGATACCGTAAAAGACTGCTATCACACCCTGGGTATTGTTCACACGATCTGGAAGCCGATCCCGGGGCGGTTCAAAGATTTTATAGCCATGCCGAAACCAAATATGTATCAATCCCTGCACACCACGGTTTTTGCCGCAGAAAACGAACTTGCGGAAATCCAGATCCGGACCTGGGACATGCATCGTACCGCTGAGTATGGTATTGCCGCTCACTGGCGCTATAAAGAAAAACTTAAGGATCCCGGAGAAGTTGACGATAAGCTGACCTGGCTGCGCCAGATGTTGGAGTGGCAGCATGATTATCGTGATGCCCGTGATTTCATAAAAGATCTAAAAGGCGATCTTTTCACTGATGAAGTTTTTGTTTTTACTCCCAGGGGTGATGTTATCGATCTGCCTGCCGGTTCAGTCACTCTTGATTTCGCTTACAAAATTCATACCGACATCGGCAATAACTGTACCGGGGCCCGGGTTAACGGCCGTCTCGTTCCTCTCGATTACCAGTTAAAAACCGGTGATATGGTAGAAGTGGTCACTTCCAAGCATGGTTCGCCCAGCCGCGACTGGCTCAAACTGGTTAAAACCTCTCACGCCAAAAACAAAATCAGGACCTGGTTCAAAAAGGAAAGGCGCGAAGAAAATATTGAAAAAGGCCGGGAAATGATTGAAAGAGAGATCAGGCGTATAAATGTTGAGCAGCGTATACTCTTAAAAAGTGACCTGCTGGAAGAGGTGGGGCATTCTTTTAATATAATGTCCATTGAAGATCTCTATGCCGCAGTCGGTTACGGTGGGGTGTCGGTTCACCAGGTTTTAAGCCGTCTTCGCGAGGAATACAACCGAAGGCACAAGGACAAAGAACAGGAAGTGGTTTTACCGGAATTTAAACCGGCAAAACAGTTTAAGCAGGATTCCCCCGGAGTATCGATCCAGGGCATGGATAATCTGTTAATGCGTGTTGCCCGCTGCTGTAACCCCGTCCCCGGTGATCATATTACCGGCCTTGTTACCCGTGGGCGCCGCGTTTCAATTCACCGCAGTGACTGCCCCCACCTCAAGCAGTATAAAGGTGACAAAGACCGCTTACTGGAAGCTTACTGGATAGGGGGACCGGGGACCTCTTACCCGGTCGAGATTGAGATTAACGCGAGTGATCGGAAAAACCTGTTGGCCGATATCATGGCAACAGTAAATGAAAGCAAGATCGAGGTAACCGCTGTTTCAGCGCGGACCGATAAAAACCAGGAAGCAACTATACATATGACCCTTGCTGTGCGGGATCAGGTCCATCTTGATCAAATTATGGGCAAGATTAATAAGGTCAAAGATGTTTTTTCCGTCCGCCGTTATGTTTATGGTTCAAAAAGTTGAGCGCCACCAGGAGGTTTCTGAGTGAGGGCAGTCGTCCAGCGTGTAAGTCAAGCCAGGGTTGAGGTAGATCAGGAAACTGTCGGCGAGATCGGTAATGGCCTGGTGGTCTTTCTCGGTGTTGGAAAGGAAGATGGACCTGCAGACAGCGATTACATGGCGGGAAAAATTACCGGCCTGCGCATTTTTGATGACGAACAAGGTTTGATGAACTTATCGGTGCAGGACACCGGTGGTTCCATTCTCTGTATATCGCAGTTCACCATTTTAGGCGATTGCCGCAAAGGGCGCCGCCCCGGTTTTTCTGCTGCCGCCCCGCCGGAGCAGGCTGAAAAACTGTATGAGTATTTTTGTGAGAACCTGCTCAGCAGAGGTGTCAACATTGCCACCGGTCGTTTTCAGGCGACCATGCGCATCATTGTTGACAACGACGGACCGGTAACCATGCTGCTCGACAGCAAAAAGCTCTTTTAATATTCGAAATGAAACAGATGAAAAA
>PWUG01000353.1 GCA_003562605.1 Syntrophomonadaceae bacterium
AAGGCCTGTATTTATAATACTTTAATCGACGATCTGCCGATAAAGGAGATCGTGCTGCCGACGCAGTGGGATAACCTTTTTGTAGTCCCCGCAACTATACAGCTGGCGGGTGCAGAGATTGAACTTGTTTCACTTGTATCGCGTGAAGAGAAGTTAAAGCGTGCCCTCCTTCCGATCGCAGACAACTATGACCTTGTCATTATTGATTGCCCTCCGTCCCTTGGCTTGTTGACCCTTAATGCTATGAATGCAGCTAATGGGGTTATTATTCCGATTCAGTGTGAATATTATGCGCTGGAAGGACTTGGCCAGTTAATGAATACTATAACCCTGGTTCGAAAACATCTTAATAAAGATCTTTGCATTGAAGGCGTAGTTTTAACCATGTATGACACAAGAACAAATCTTTCCGAGCAGGTCGCTGAGGAAGTAAGGAGCTATTTCAAGCAATATGTCTATAGAACAGTTATCCCGCGTAATGTGCGTTTAAGCGAAGCACCCAGCTATGGTCAGCACATCCTGGAATATGACCCACGCAGCAAGGGAGCTGAGCTCCATCTTTCTTTAGCCCGGGAGGTTTTAGACAATGAGTGAAAAAAGAAGGTTGGGAAGAGGGTTGGGAGCGCTGATTCCCGATGCCCTCGCTGGTTCGGCTGATACGAGCGAAATTGCTCTTAACCGGATTAAGCCGAATCCTTATCAACCGCGGCGTCTCTTTAACGAAGAAAAGCTAAACGAACTGGCGGCATCAATTAAGGAACATGGCGTAATCCAGGCTGTTGTTGTGTCTCCTTCCGGAGAAGAAGACACTTATATTTTAGTAACGGGAGAACGGCGTTGTAGGGCAGCTCGAATTGCCGGACTTAAGACCGTGCCGGCTGTGGTTAAATCCTTCGACAAGAGCTCCTTGTTGGAAATTGCTTTGATTGAAAACCTGCAGCGTGAGGACCTGAACCCGGTTGAAGAAGCCCAGGCTTATAAAAGGTTGATGCATGATTATAACTATACACAGGAGGAGCTGGCACAGCGGATAGGGCGCAGTCGGTCTTCCATTGCCAACAGTATCCGACTTCTTTCACTTTCTGATGGAATCCTGGAAGCACTGGCGGAGGGTAAAATTACTCCCGGCCAGGCTCGTCCACTGCTGGGTATAAACAATCCAAAGCAGCAGCAATTGGCGGCGAAACAGATTATTGAGGGAAGCCTTTCATCCAGGGAAGCCGAGAAAATGGCGAGCAAAATAAATAAACAAAACAGTAAAAACAAGGGTCGGGAAGAAGCGATAACTCAGGATCCGGTACACACTGAACTTCAGCTTCAGATACAAAGAGCCTTGGGTACCAAGGTTAGGTTAAAGCAGGGCAAAAGCGGCGGCACCATTGAAATATATTACTATGGCGAAGAAGATCTTGAGCGCCTGATAGCAAAACTATTACCCGAAGGGATATAAAATGTTTCACGTGAAACGTCTACTCGGTTCACGTTCGATGTTTCACGTGAAACATCCAGCGGCAAGTCCTGCGTTAAATGACTTTTATCTGTGTTCTCCTTTTCCCCTAAGAACTTTTTACTCGGACACACAAGCTCCCCGATCCGCTTGTTTTCATCTTGCCCTGATTAAAATGGCTCACTCATATAAGGACCTTAATTGGTTGGGCTTGATCATGTATGGTATAATAATCTTTACTTCAAATGATTTGTCAGCACAACAAATATCTATCAAGTAAGGTTTGTTAACTGAAAGGGCAAATAACTATGTCAACATCAAACAAAAACCGCTGTTTTACGATAATGATTGTTCCCCACTCCGAAGAAGCAACCTATAGTATTCGGCTTCCCCTTTATATCGTACAGGCAGCGGTAGCTTTATTAGTCCTGGGCGTAGCCGGATTATGTATTCTCGGCTTCGCCTATCTCAATGCTTCCGCTGAGGCCAGGGAAGCCAAGACACTCCGTCAGTTAAATATGGCCCAGCAGGAGGAAATTGATGCACTGGCAGTTGAAACCCAGAGGATGATGGAGCAGATTATTGCAATTGATGATTTGGTAGAAATGGTTAGAGATAAGCTTGATCTGGATCCGGCACAGCTAGAAGATGCAGTACAGAACCAGTCTTCATTTAACTCAAATACCACTCCCAATCTGGTTCATGATCTTGAAAGCTCAGATTATGTCCGATTAACTTACAGCAGTCGTTCTTCTGCAGGAGGAGTTCTTGAGCGGGCGTTTGATAATATAGCTTTGCTGCAGAACATTGTTCCGGCGCGGACTGAAACACTGGGTACGGTCGGTGAGTATGTGGATCAGGCGAAAGCTAAACCCTCAATCTGGCCTGCCCGCGGACGACTTGCATCCGGATTCGGCGTGAGGAGGATTCCCTATGCTAAAAGTGGCTACCAGTTCCACACCGGTGTCGATATAGTAGGCTCTCATAATTCTCCTATCTGGGCTGCTGCCGACGGCAGGGTTGCTTTTACCGGTTATCGGGGAAGCTACGGTAATATGATTATCATTGATCATGATTACGGGTACGAAACTCTTTATGCCCACCTTTCCGGCTTTGCAGTGAATGCCGGAGATCGAGTTGAAAGAGGCCAAACAGTTGGATACATGGGTGCGTCCGGTCGAACTACAGGTACACACCTCCACTATGAGGTGCACTATAATGGTTCGCCGGTTAATCCAAATAACTTCATGAAACAGGAATAACTTAAGGAGGAAGCTACTTTGTTTAAAAAAGATAATTTTGAAATATCGTCAGATAAAGTTGATACTATCATAGGAAAGGATACCTATTTCAAAGGTTCGATCGACGGCAAAGGTTTAATCCGCATTGATGGCGGGGCAGAGGGAAGTATTTCGAACAAGGGTGACGTAATAATTGGCGAAAACGGTAAAGTGTCGGTAGAGCTAAAGGCTCGAAATGTAACTATAGCCGGGCACTATGAAGGCACTCTTGAGGCGGAAGGTAAGCTGGAACTGAAAAAAACAGCTACGGCTGTCGGCACTTTTAAGGTTAACAAACTGTTGATTGAGCAGGGTGCAGTTATGACTGGAAACATGGAAATGAAACTTAAAGAAGAATCTGGAACGGCTACTGGAAAAGGTGAATGGAGCCACAAGCCTGCAGAACCGGGGCCAGCGGAAAAAGACAGGACTGTCGGAACTTTCACTGAAACTCCAAGGGCAGAAAAGGCTTAAGACTGTATACTCTGCTATGTAGTATTGCAAGATAATTTAATGAAGCACCTTTTTAAGGTGCTTCATTTGGTATAAGCCCCGGGCATGATTCCGCTAACGAGTTGATAATAATAGAAACAAAAATAAGACCGGGTTTACGTTTTCAATAAAGAGCTGTGGCAGGAATTGGGGTTAAAAAGAAGAACAATAGATTCGAGAATAACATCCGAAGTTTCGAAAAGCGAGGTATTGATATGCTGATTATATTATTGGGACCACCGGGCGCTGGCAAAGGGACACAAGCAAAAAGAATAGTAGATGAAAATAAACTTGCCTATATCTCCACTGGAGAAATACTGAGAAAAGCGGTTAAAGAAGGAACGAACCTGGGGCTTAAAGCAAAGCAGTACATGGACCAGGGGAAGCTTGTGCCCGATGATCTGGTTGTGGAAATAGTAAAAAACCGCCTAACGGAACCAGATTGTGTTAACGGTGCGCTTCTCGATGGGTTCCCCAGAACAGTCGTCCAGGCGACTTTTCTTGAAAAAGTGCTTCCGGAGGTTAAGATAAAAATTGACCGGGTTGTTTCTATCGAGGTTGCGGAGAGTGAACTGATAGAACGTCTTACAGGCAGGCGGGTTTGTTCTGAGTGCGGCGCTAATTATCATGTCCAGTTTAAAGCACCAAAAGTGCGTAATGTTTGCGATCAGTGTGGCGGCGATCTCTATCAAAGGGATGATGACAGCCTGGAGACAGTGAAAGAAAGATTGGAAGTATATAAAAAACAGACAGAGCCACTTATTGATTTCTACCAGGAAAGAGGGGTGCTAAGCTCTGTTGACGGCAACCAGGATATAGAGAGTGTATATAAGCAAATAAAGGGCATTTTAGAAGATCTTTAAAGGCCGGTGACTGGCGGTAATGGCTCAATATCGTGTAGGTCAACGGGTTCAGATGAAAAAAGAGCACCCCTGCGGGTCAAATCGCTGGCGGATAATCAGGATCGGGATGGATTTTCGCATAAAATGTGAAAAGTGTGGCCGCAGCGTGCTAATTCCCCGGTCCCACTTTGAGCGGCGGGTCAAACGTGTGCTCTCTGATGAGCCGGAAGAGGTTTAGGCCGGGAGGCTTTTATTATGACCTGGAGTTGTGGTATTGTCGGGTTGCCTAATGCCGGCAAATCCTCGCTTTTTAAGGCTTTAACTGCGCTCGACGTGACTATTGAAAGTTATCCGTTTTCAACGATCGATCCCAATAAAGCGATTGTTCAAATACCCGATCCGCGCCTATCTGCTTTGGCGAAACAATTTGGCTCAGATGTTGTAACGCCTGCTGTGATTGAGATAACCGATGTAGCCGGCCTTGTTAAAGGAGCCAGCCGGGGTGAGGGTCTGGGAAATCAATTCCTTGGGCATCTGCGAAATGTGGACCTTTTGATCCATGTGGTGGCCGGTTTTAGCAGCATGGTTAATGGCGAAACTGATCCGGAATCCCGCATTGAAATAGTCAACCTAGAACTCGGCCTTGCAGACATTGAGGTGCTTGCAAAAAGAAAGCAAAAGACAGAGCCTAAACTAAAAAGCGGTGATATATCTGCACAATTTGAGTTTAACCTGCTTACCCGATTGGAAAACCATCTTAATCAAGGGTTGCCTTTGCGGTTGTTGCCTTATTCAAGAGAAGAGAAAGTTATTTTAGAACAACTTTCACTTTTGACACTTAAAGAGATGATCTACGTTTACAACCTTGCTGAAGATCTCTTCAGTGGTCCGGATTTAACCGTTTTCCCTGAGCAAAGCCGGGTTGTTCCTTTATGCGCCCGCCTGGAGGCAGAACTTTCAGACCTGCCTGCTGAGGAAAGAGATCCCTTCCTCGAGGTATACGGATTAAGCGAAAGTCAGACTAAAAAGCTACTCCAGGAATGTTTTAATCTTTTAAACCTGGCCACATTCTATACAGTTAAAGGAAGAGAAGCGCGAGCATGGGTAGCTCCAAGCAATATAAGAGCAGTAGAGGCGGCAGGCAAAGTCCATACAGATATGGAACGCGGCTTTATTAATGTTGAAGTGATTGCCTGGGATCGTCTGTTGGCTGAAGGCAGTATCACCCGGGCCCGGGAAAATGGTCTATGCCGTATCGAAGGGCGGGATTACCAGGTAAAAGACGGGGATGTTCTATTTTTCCGTTTTCGCAATTAAGTAAGGAGATGAAAGCAATCGACAAGCAGTGGGCTTTTACAATTCGCCTTGTATTACTTTTGCTGGTTGCAGTTGGGACTGTCTGGCTCTTAAAAAGCATATCATGGGTAATCGGCTTGATTTTGATCAGCACTTTGATTGTTTATATCCTGTACCCGCTGCTGCAGTTTCTGAAAAGCAGGTTTCGTTTAAGCCATGGTTTGGCAACAGCACTGGTCTTTTTAGTTTTTTTACTATTTTCAGTGTTTGTAATTAGTTTGTTAATCCCGGTTATCTTCAACGAGGCTGTTGAGCTTGCAGATAATTTTCCCCATTACCTTGCCCGCTTTCAGGCTTACCTCTCCTGGTTGACCCAGCAAATGATAACCCTTGATATAGAAGGCGAAGTCAGGAGCTTTCTCTTAAGCCTGACAGATAATTTACAACAGGCTGTTGAATATCTGGCTGAAGCATCTCTTTCTCTTCTCGGGGGTGCTGTTGATTTTATCCTGGTTCTCTTCCTTGTCTTCTACTTGCTCTATGATTTCCAGGCAGTGCGGGAACAGCTAATAGAGGTGGTCCCGACTGCAAAAAGGGCTTTAGCCATAGAGATCCTGGCGATTATTGATACGAATCTCGGTACTTTCATTCGCGGCTCTTTGCTTCGCTGTTTAATCGTGGGCATTGTTGCCGGAATTACCCTTTCTCTTGTCGGTATGCCTCATGCCCTCCTGCTGGGATTATTGGCTGGTATTTTTAACTTTATCCTCTATATAGGGCCTTATATTGCAGCGGTTCCCGCAGTTCTGTTGAGTTTTTCGCCATTGACTCCTTCACCGGTTTTAATTATATTAATCTATATTGTGATACAGATTCTTGATGGAATGTTTCTTGCCCCTGTAGTTCTTGGCCGTGTTGTAAAGATAAAACCGATTACAGTTATTGTGGCTATCCTGATCGGCGGCAGCCTGGCCGGCTTGCTCGGTATGGTCCTTGCGGTGCCCGTCGCCGGAATGGTTAAAGGAATTCTGCAGCTTATCAAAAGCGGGCCTACGTATGAAAAGACGTAGGCTTGCTCAGTTGTAGTATATGTGCTATTATGTTTCAGGTTAATCCCTGCTCCTTTACGGGGGCCATTAGTCCAGAGGGAGGTGATAAATGATGGAACAATATGAAATTATGCTCATTGTGAGCCCTGAACTGGACAAAGAAGAGCATGAAGAGGTTTTAAGCGGCTTAACAAATGCTATTGAAAAACAGCAAGGAACTATCGGTACCATTTTAGACTGGCGGAAACGCAGATTAGCCTACGAGATAAACAAGTTTCAGGAAGGTCACTACTACTTAGTATACTTCAGCGGACCAGGCACCATTATCCCAGAAATCGAACATTACTTCCGAGTTACAGACACTGTAATCCGTTATATGGTCGTGCGCACCGACGAGCAGGAGTTTGCTGCGGCTGCCGAAAAAGCGGCGAGTGAAGCAGCAGTTGCTGAAAAAGCTGCTATGGCTGCCGAAACTGTTGAAACTACTGATGTTGAAGTTGTAGCGGCTGCAGAAGAAGCTGAAGTAGAAGAAGCTGAAGTAGAAGAAGCTGAAGTAGAAGAAGCTGAAGTAGAAGAAGCTGAAGTAGAAGAAGCTGAAGCAGAAGAACCTGAAGCAGAAGAACCTGCTCCTGATTCAGAGG
>PWUG01000240.1 GCA_003562605.1 Syntrophomonadaceae bacterium
AACAATGCACAAGGAGGACAATTTAGATGGAAAAAGTTTGGCTCGCGCATTATGAACCGGGGGGACCGCACAGCATCGATTACCCCTCACTATCACTTTATTCACTTTTCCAGAAATCAGCACAGAAATATAGCCAACAAACTGCTATCCATTTTATGGGACGTGATTTCAGCTATAGCGAGCTGGCATCACATGTCGAATCTATGTCCTGTGCCCTGTCTGATCTTGGTGTGAAAAAAGGGGACAGGGTAGCTATTCATCTTCCGAACTGCACCCAGTTTCCCATAGCCTTCTTCGCAGCACTTGCTATCGGAGCGGTCGTGGTTCCCTGCAATCCGCTTTATGTAGCCAGGGAAATGGAATACCAGCTTAAGAATTCCGGAGCAGAAACAATTATTACCCTGACCCGCTTCTACAAAATGATAAAAGAAATCCAACCGAACACAAGTATTAAAAATGTTATAGTTTCCAACCTTAAAGATTACTTCCCCGGCTTTTCAAGCTTCCTCTATACTGTAGCCAAGGAGAAAAAAGAAGGGGACCGGGTTGAACTTGCAGGTGAAGATTATTCTTTCAATGAGCTTATCGGAAAATATACCGGAAAGACTTTACCCGCAGTCGATGTCTCGCCTGATAACCGGGCAGTCTTTTTTTATACCGGGGGTACAACAGGTGTGTCAAAAGGAGCGGTTCTTCTACACCGTAATCTAGTTGCCAACTGCTACCAGGTAAAATCCTGGTGTACCGATTACCAGGATGGCAAAGAAGTTATTCTCGGTGTACTGCCGTTCATTCACAGTTACGGCTTAACGACAATTCTGAGTTTAGGATTGTTAAACGGCGCCAAGCTGGTATTACTGCCGCGTTTTGCCCTAGCAGATATATTGAGTACAATCGAAAAACAAAAACCAACCCTTTTTCCCGGCGTTCCGACTATCTATGTTGCAATAAACAATGCTGCCGAATTACACAAGTATAATATCGATTCAATCAGAATCTGCATAAGTGGAGCTGCTCCACTTCCTGTTGAGGTCCAGCAGCAATTCGAGAAAAATACAGGCGGAAGGCTGGTTGAGGGTTATGGCCTCTCGGAAACTTCACCGGTTACACATGCCAACCCGGTATACGGTAAGCGAAAGCCTGGCAGTATTGGCTTACCGATGCCTGACACGGAGTTTAAAATTGTCGATATTGAAACAGGTGAAAAAGAGCTGCCTAGCGGTGATATAGGGGAACTCTGCATTCGCGGGCCCCAGCTTATGGAAGGTTACCTGGATATGCCTGATGAAACTGCCCAGAGCATCCGTAACGGTTGGTTTTATACCGGCGATATCGCCAGGGCTGACGAAGATGGCTATACTTATATAGTCGACCGTAAAAAGGATATGATTATCACCGGTGGCTTCAATATCTACCCGCGAGATGTTGAAGAAGTTCTCTACTCACATCCGAAAATTAGCGAAGCTGCAGTGACGGGAATCAATGATCCCCACCGCGGAGAAACCCTGAAAGCCTATATTGTCATCAATGAAGGGGAAGCTATGACCGCGGAAGAGGTTATCGGTTACTGCAAAACTAACCTGGCCGCTTACAAGGTTCCCAAATTAATTGAATTCAGGAAAGAGCTTCCGAAAACGAAGATTGGAAAAGTCCTCCGCCGAATGCTGAGGGATGAGGAAGAGAAAAAAGCGCAAGACAAACAGTAAGTTTGCAACAAAATAATTTATTATTAACAATATTATAGTGGAGTTTAATAAAATGACAACGTTATCCAGGGAAAATTTAACTGACGGCCAGACCCTCAGGCAAAAGGTTTCTGATATCTATACTAAGAAAGTCGTAACCTGTTTGCCCATGGACAGTATCCGCGACCTCGCTAAAAAAATGATCGAAGCCAAAGTAAGCTCGGTTGTGGTTAAAGCTTTTAACGGAAAACCGATCGGTATCATTACTGAAAAAGACCTGGTCAGAAAAGTATTATCGGCCGAAGTCCCCGACCTTGAAAGAAAAGCGCATGAAATTATGTCTCCCCGGTTAGTTACCGTCCGCCCGGACGATTTCACCTATCAGGCCCTTTTAATGATGGTCAGGCATAATATCAGTCATATCGTGGTAACAAGCGATCACGATGTTTTGGATGGTATTGTTACGATAAAGGATTTGATTCGGACACGTAGGAATGGCGCCATTTCGATCGTCGGGCAAATCGAGCAACAAGATAATTTTAGCGGGTTGGCCGTGTTAATCAATGAAACCGACCAGGTCCAGCGGGCTTTACTTTCGGAAAGGGCATATGCTTCAGAGATTTGCGCTTTGATCAATGAGCTTTACGATCGGGTCACACGTAAAGTAATTCAAATCGCAGAAGAGCAGCTGATTTCCGAAGGTTGGGGCGCTCCCCCGGCAAAATACTGTTTTATCAACATGGGCAGCGCCGGCCGCAAAGAACAATATTCACGTACCGACCAGGATAACGGTATCATTTTTGAGGATTCAAAAGAAGAATCGGCTGCTATGGCAGCAAACTATTTTTTAGCCCTTGGTAAAAGAATTGTCCTGGGGCTGGAGGAATGCGGCTTCAAGCGCTGCATCGGTGAAGTCATGGCCGATAATCCCCGCTGGTGCCTTCCCATATCTATGTGGAAAAACAATTTAAAACTTTGGGTTGACAGGTTGGATGGCAGGAACATCAGAAACATGACAATATTTCTTGATTACCGTAACCTGGCAGGAGATGCAGCGCTATTCGAAGATTTAAAAAGATTTACAACCAGACTTTTTCGTGATTCAAAACATGCCCTCCTCTTCATGGCCGAAGATGATCTCAAACATAGGGTCCCTCTAAATATCTTCGGCAAGGTCATTACAGAAAAATCGCGCAGTAGAGAGAAAGTGCTTAACCTGAAGAACTCTGTGATGGTCCATCTCGTTGACTGCATCCGGATTTTCTCTCTGCGGGAAGGATTACAGGAAACCAATAGTTTTGAGCGAATTCGCCGGTTAAAAGAGCGCGGAGTTTTCAAGCCTGACGATGCAGAATCTATTGAAGCGGCATATGAGGCACTACTGATGTTTCGCATCAGAGATGCGGCTGAAAAAATGAATGCGGGCAGTCAGCCAGATAATTTTATTGATCCGGGAAGCTTGACTAAAAAAGATAAAGCCCTCTTAAAAGAGTCCCTGGCAATCGTCAATCACCTACAGTCATTAACAGCGCATGCTTTTCACGTGCATAAGGCCTGATCGGCAGGAAGGGAAAAATGAAAAAGAACAAGTATTATCAACCTGATTACCAACAGCTTAACCGTAAAGCAAAAATTTGTTCTTCAAACGGAATCGATAATCAGCCCGGAGAACTGCTTTCCCGTTTACTGCCGTGGAATATGAAAGCTGAATCGATTAGAGAAGACACTGAGCTGCTCAAACAGCTGTCAGACACGATTACTGAGATCAAGCAGGCAATCAACTGGGAGCAGAATCTTTTCAGTGCTTCATATGTTGTTTTCGACACTGAAACAACCGGCCTTAACCCTTTTAAGGGAGATGAAATTATATCTCTCGGTGCAGTTATTATAGAAGGCGGTCAAATTTTAAGCCAACCGGCCTTCTACCGCCTGGTTAACCCGAAGCGCCAGGTTTCAGCCCAATCAAAGAAATTAACCGGCCTTACTGATGAAATGCTCCGGGATAAACCGGAAATTGGGAAAGTTCTGCTCGAATTTCTAAGGTTCACCGGCCCGCGGATCCTGGTAGCCCACAACGCTCCTTTTGACCTGGCCTTTATAAATAGCAAGCTTTCCGAGTCCATTAGTTGGCGCATTGTTAACCCGGTTATCGATACCGTACTGCTTACATCAGCACTGTACTATTCTATCGGTGACTACTCACTGGAGAGCCTGTCGTCCCGCTTTAAACTTGACCTGGAAGGAAGACATCATGCCTTATCTGACGCCCGCATTGCTGCTTCGCTATTTCTAAAGCTGCTTCCTGAACTTAAAAGGAAGAATGTAAACACTCTGCATCAGCTGGCCCAGTTTTTTACCGACAGTGACCCGTCGAAGGGTTACCCCCTTATATTCTAAGCCTGAACCGAAAGAGAAGCTATCGAAAATACTGTTAGTTCGTACTGCTATAAAGCAAGTTCTTTCCGGGCGAGTTGCAGCTGCTCCCTGACCGCTGATGGAGCGGTGCCCCCGCGGCTTACGCGGGCTTCAGCTACCTTTGCCGGGTCGAGTAATGCAGAAATATCTTCGGAAAAAGCTGGATGAAACCGGCTGCGCTTCTCAGAATCAAGTTCACGCAATCGAATGTCTTCCTCTTTACAAAATGCAATCATATTGCCGACAATATGATGTGAATCCCTGAAGGCAACTCCCCGGCGGACCAGGTAGTCGGCTAAATCAGTTGCGCATAGATAGTCATCATCTACCGCTGCTGCCAAACGCGAACGGTTAATAGTAAGTGTCTGCAGCATCTCCGTCAACACCGGCAGTAAGGCTTTCAAGGTATCAATAGTATCGAAAAGCCCTTCTTTATCTTCCTGCATATCCTTGTTATAAGCCAATGGGAGCCCTTTCATCACCGTCAGTATCGACATCAAACTTCCGTAGATCCGGCCGGTTTTGCCCCGAATCAGTTCAGCCACATCAGGGTTCTTTTTCTGCGGCATCATACTGCTGCCGGTAGTATAAGCATCATCAAGTTCGATGAATCCGAATTCAGCAGAAGACCAGGTGACCAGCTCTTCGCAAAGACGGCTTAAATGCATGATTAAAATGGAAGAGAATGATAAAAATTCGATAATATAATCCCGATCGCTTACAGCATCAATGCTGTTTTCGTAAAGGTTTTTAAAACCAAGCTTATCGGCAACCAGCCGGCGGTCAATAGTAAAACCTGTTCCGGCAAGTGCTCCTGCACCCAGAGGCATAAGGTCTGCACGACGCAGAGCCCCTTCCAGGCGTTCCCGATCCCGATGCAGCATCCAAAAATAGGCCAGCAGGTGATGGGCCAGTAATACGGGCTGGGCTCTCTGCAGATGTGTATAACCCGGAATGAGCACCCCTTCAAAACGTTCGGCCAGAACCAGCAAAGTTTCCTGAAGCTGTTTTAAGAATCGGTCAACTGTTCCGATCTCTTCTTTCACGTAGAGGTGCATATCCAGCGCTACCTGGTCGTTTCGGCTTCGCGCAGTGTGCAGCTTGCCTCCCAGGGAACCAAGTATCTCTGTAAGCCGTTTTTCAATATTCATATGAATATCTTCAAAGCTGAGATCGTAAGGGAAGCAGCCGTCTGCAATTTCATCCCTGATCTTTTCCAGGCCGCTTATAATCTGCCCCGCCTCGTCTGCATTAATAATTTTCTTTTCCGCCAACATTTCAACGTGAGCAATGCTGCCCCTGATATCGCAGAAAGCGAGGCGCCGATCATAAGGAAGTGATGCCGTGAATTTCAAAACAGCATCAGTGGTATCTTTTGTAAAACGTCCCTGCCACGGTTTTTTCAGCTTTTTTTCACCTCCCGCAATTGCCACTTTTCCTTGCAGTCCAACATACCTTGAATCGTCAGCGGAAGCCCGTAAAGGTTTATGAAGCCCTGGGCGTCTTTTTGATTGTAAAGCTCATCAGCTTCGAATGTAGCCATATCGGGGTTGTAAAGTGTATATTCCGATTCTCTCCCGGTTACAACTATGTTTCCCTTGTAAAGTTTCATATTCACCGTTCCCGTTACTTTTTCCTGGGTTGTGCGAACAAATGCATCCAGCGCTTCGCGCAAGGGGGTAAACCACAGGCCGTAATAGATCATTTCGGCATATTTTAATGCGATGACTTCCTTGTAATGATAAGTTTCCCGATCTAAAGTATACTGCTCAAGTTCGCGGTGAGCAAATGCCAGCAGGGTGCCGCCCGGGGTTTCGTAAATACCGCGTGACTTCATGCCCAGCAGGCGGTTTTCCACCAGGTCGACCCGGCCAACTCCATGTTTGCCGGCGATCCGATTCAGTTCTTCGACCAACTCCAACGGTCCGAGATTTTTACCGTTTACGGCATATGGAATCCCTTTCAGCCAGCTGATAGAGAGCGCTTCAGGTTCATCCGGGGCATCCAGGGGGTCGCAGGTTAACCTGAACATGTCACGGTCTGGTTCTCTGGCCGGATCCTCTAATATACCGCCTTCGAAGCTGATATGCCAAATATTACGATCGATACTGTACGGTTTCTCTGCAGTTACCGGAATGGGAATGTTATATTTACAGGCATAATTGATACAGTCGGTGCGCGATTTCAGTTCCCATTCCCGCCACGGGGCAATTATTTTCAGATGGGGATTGAGCGCTTTAACCGCAAATTCGAAACGGACCTGGTCGTTACCTTTGCCCGTGGCACCGTGAGCTACTGCTGTAGCCCCTACTTTTTCAGCTGTTTCAACCAGTTTTTTCCCAATCAGGGGGCGGGCGATAGCTGTACCAAGCAAATACTTGCCTTCGTAAACCGCACCCGACTGGACCATGGGGAAAATATAGTCTGTAACCAGCTCTTCACGGATATCTTCAACAAATATCTCGGATGCCCCTGTCTTTAAGGCCTTTTCTTCAAGACCATTCAACTCAGTTTCTCCCTGCCCGACATCAGCCGTCAGGGCTACAATATCATAATCGTACTCTTCCTGGAGCCACCTTACGATAACAGATGTGTCCAACCCACCTGAATAAGCCAGTACAATTTTTTCTTTCGCCATCAAAATCTCCTCCTAAAGTTTGTTATCCAAAATATCCTTAATAATCTCAAATCCTTCCTCGAGCTCATCGCTGTAAATCGTTAACGGGAGCAGCAGGCGCACCAGTTTATAACCGGTATACCTGGTTGCTCCAAAAATAGCTGCTTTGATTATGGTCGCCCCTCCTACAATATAAAAAGCCCCTCATCCATTAAAGGACGAGAGGCTCGCGGTACCACCTTTATTGATCGGCAAATAATTAGCCGATCCTCTCAAACCGTTTTCATGAAAAACGGCCTTG
>PWUG01000400.1 GCA_003562605.1 Syntrophomonadaceae bacterium
GGAAGATTGCCGGGAATCCGAGTGAGTTGTTGACCTGGTTTGGAAAATCTGAACGGCCGGTTGAAACTATCTTCGCTCCGGCTTCCTGGGCTTCCCAGGGCCAGATTTCCGGAATCGGGTTAGCACAGGCAAAAACAATCGCATCTTCTGCCATGCTCTCCACCCATTCTTTTTTTATCGTGTCCGGGCCCGGCTTCGATAAGCCAATCATCACATCGGCGCCCTTGCAGGCTTCTGCTACACCGCCGACTACTCCTCCAAGGTTGGTCTTCTGGGCCAGGTCCCACTTAGCCGGGTGCTCTTCTTTGAGTTCAGTGCGTCCCTTGTGCAGGGTGCCTTTGCTGTCGACTACGATAATTTTTTGTGGATCCACACCTGCCGAAATCAGCAATCTGCTGGTACAAATGTTGGCGGCTCCGGCCCCTACCAGCACAATTTTCGCTTCATCCATTTTTTTACCGACAATCTTTAAGGCATTGATCAGTCCGGCCAGGGTAACCATCGCAGTGCCCTGTTGATCATCGTGCCATACCGGAATGTGGCATTCTTCCTTAAGCCGATCGAGAATGTAGAAACACTTCGGACTGGAGATATCCTCCAGGTTAATCCCGCCGAAACAGGGCTGCAGCATCTTGACAAAGTTAATCAGTTCATCGGCATCTTTTGTATCGACACAAATCGGGAAAGCATCGACACCGCCCAGGTATTTAAAAAGCAGCGCTTTCCCCTCCATGACAGGCATGCTCGCTTCGGGGCCGATATCGCCGAGGCCCAGAACCCGGGTGCCGTCCGAAACAACTGCCAAAAAGTTGGCTTTATTGGTATATTCGTATACCAATTCTTTCTTATCGGCAATCGCCTTACAGGGCTCTGCAACGCCCGGAGTATACCAGATCGCAAAATCTCCGATTCCCCGTACACAACATTTTAATGTGGTTTCCATTTTGCCCTTATAAAAGGGGTGTAAACGCATTGCATCCTGAGCCGGCTTTTTCGCCTTGGCCAGTAATTCATCTTTGTTCATGGTCATTCTCATATCCCTGCTTTCCTATTAAATTATTAAACTTACAAATCATCCAGCCTTCACAAATCCTCTTAACTTCACCTGCAAATGAAGCCTAAGTATGGGAAAACGGCTCCCGCCTTCTGACCTTTGACTTGCTACCTTGCATACTCCTTGGCGCCTTCTGCATATAGATCGTTTCCATAAGCATCGTTTATAACCGTAGCCGGAAAATCTTCTACTTCCAGGCGGTGAATCGCTTCAGCGCCCAGTTCCGGATAGGCTACAACTTCACTTTTTTTAATTTTCTTCGATAATAGCGCCCCGGCACCGCCTACGGCAGCCAGGTAAAGCCCTTTATGCTTCTGCAGGGCATCCTTAACAACCTGGCTGCGTAAGCCTTTACCGATACAGGCTTTCATACCTTGCTCCAGCATACGCGGTGTATAAGCATCCATCCGCCCGCTGGTCGTCGGGCCGGCTGACCCGATAGCCTGGCCCGGCTTGGCCGGTGTTGGCCCTACATAATAAATAAATTGTCCTTTCAAATCGATCGGTAACGGCTCACCTTTATCCATCAGTTCAACCAGTTTCTTATGAGCTGCATCACGGGCAGTATAAATAACCCCGTTAATCAGGACATTGTCTCCGGCTTTCAATGACATAACAACTTCATCTGTCAATGGGGCATGAATTTTTTTCGGTTCCATAACAGCCTGCCTCCTTTCTATCGTAAACAGTTAGATAATCCGTTCCAGGTGCCTGCAGGCATGGCAGTTAATATTAACCGCCGCAGCCATACTGGCAATATGGGATGGGAAGGTTTCGATGTGAACTGCGAGGGCGAAAGTCCTTCCGCCAAAGCCCTGGGGCCCGACTCCGAGATCATTGATTTTTTTCAGGATAGTTTTTTCCAGTTCCGCAAATTTGCTGTCGGGGTTGGGCTCCCCAACTGAACGGAATAAAGCCTTCTTCGCCTGCACCGCGACCTTGTCAAATGTTCCACCTATACCTACTCCTACTACA
This sequence comes from Syntrophomonadaceae bacterium, assembly GCA_003562605.1. Next base: position 2,030 of record PWUG01000400.1, read on the forward strand.
ATAGGCGGGCAGGGGTTCGGTCCTGCTGCTTTAACATGATTAACTACAAAGTCGATTACACCGGCCTCGCCGTCTGATGGCTTCAGCATTTTAACCGCACTCATATTCTCGCTTCCGCCACCCTTCGGGGCAAATGAAATTTTTACTTTTTCACCGGGTACAATATCGGTATAGATTACTGCAGGGGTATTATCCTTGGTGTTTACCCGTTCGTACAGCGGATCAGTAACAACCGACTTGCGCAGGTATCCCTCTTCATAACCCCGTTTAACACCGGCATTAATGGCTTCTTCAAGTGTTCCACCGGTTAAATGAACTTCCTGGCCCCATTCAACAAAAAAAACAGCAAATCCTGTATCCTGGCAGATGGGGATTTGCTCATCCCGGGCAATTTCCACATTCTCAATCAGCTGTTTAAGTACCTCTTTACCCGTTGGCGATTCTTCCTTTTCCAGGGAATCTTTTAAAGCAGTAAATACATCATCCCCCAGATAGATGTTTGCATCCTGGCACATCTCAGCCACGTGGTCGGAAATAATTGACGCGGCAAGTTCCCGCAAAACCATACACCTCCCTGATAATCTTAAGTATTGAGCTTAATGCATACTCACTCCTATTTATTTTTCTGCTTCGGGTTTCAAAATCCTGCCACCTATTATAAAATTTATTATAATTCTAAAATTTATTATAATTAGGTAAAACAGACCTGACGAATAGCATATATTAACTCTTTATTTAACCATATCTTACCTACCTTACAACATTCGTGACGCTTTCGGCAGAACGGTAATATATATCACTAATTAATCACATTTTTCCGAAGCGCCAACCCTTTCCATAAGGCAATCCCAATCGTGATCTACTTCCTCCTGCAAAGCCTGCACCCTTAGCTCATCCATCTGATTGAAGCGGCGCTGGCGGCTGAGATACTCTGCAAGCGGAGTTCTTGTGCGTTCCGGCATCCAGGTCATCTCCCAGGAAACACCGTTTCTTATTTCATATAAGGGGAAGAAACCGGTATTAACTGCCAGTCTTGAGAGTTGTATAGTGTCGGAAGATTCCGTACCCCAACCCGGGGGACAGGGTGATAAAATATGAAGAAAGCGAAAACCACTGATTCCTTTCGCTTTCTTTAGCTTAGTTTCCATATCTTCCGGGTAAGCAACTGTCGCCGTAGCAGCATAAGGTATTCCGTGCGCCGCCATAATCTGCATAATATCTTTTTTCTGTCCTGCTTTAAAAAGCGGATAAGGGGCCGTGGCAGTTCTTGCTCCAAATGGCGTAGCCGAACTGGTCTGCATACCGGTATTCATGTAAGCTTCATTATCATAGCAGATAAAAATATAGTCTTCATTGCGCTGGGCCGCTCCTGACAAAGCCTGAAGGCCAATATCAAAGGTCCCACCGTCCCCCGCCAGCACAACTACCGTTGTATCATGCTTACCTTTAGCGTTGAGACCGCGCTTAACTCCGCTGCCAACTGAACCGGCACTGGGAAAGGGGCAGTGCAGGATCGGGCATTTAAGGGCGGTAAGAGGCGGCATCCCGGATATAATACTCCAGCAGGATGCTGTCAGCACCAGGACCAGGTTTGGGCCCAGGGCCCGGGTCAGGTAGCGGACCGCAAGTGCGGCTCCGCATCCGGGACAGGCATTGTGGCCGGAATACAGCATTTCTGATTCACGGTTCAGCTCTTCAATTTTCATAGCAAATCAACCCCCCACTTTTCCTCAACACGATTTTCCACAGGTCCTGAATCGAGCATATTTTCCAGCATTTGAAGAGTAAGATCGACACCTCCGGCTAAAACCATGTCCTGTACTGCCGGTGGCTTTTCCATTCCATATAAAGCAGCCCGCAATTCCTGGGCAAATATTCCACCCATTCCAGTGGAACAGTTGCGATCTACAACAACAACTTTCTCCACATCGTGAGCCTCGATTATACTGCAAAGCTGATCAGCCGGGAACGGGCGGAACATCCGCAGTTGGATCAACCCTACGTTATTTAATTGTGGCAGTGACCATCTGACTGTTTCAGAAGTACTGCCGGCAGCCATTATCACAGTTTTAGCCCCGGGTGGGATTACACAGTCTATCACCTTATAACTGCGTCCAAATATTTCTTCATAGCGCTTATTGATATCTTCGAAAACAGCGGGCGCCCGCAGCATTGTTTCATGCCGGTTTTTAATTAAGAGCATCTGGTTTTCGCCCGTAGTAAGGGCATGCATGTTGCCCGGAGTACCCGGTTGGACCTGGGCCTGAAAAATCGGCGCCCCGATAAAATTACGTACATCTTCCTTTTCCGCTACATCTACAGCTTCATAAGTATGTGAAATATAGAAACCGTCGAATACTACCATGCAGGGCAGAAGCAGCTCCTCACTCAGGGCATAAGCCTGAAGGACCGTGTCAAATACCTCCTGGGCATTTGAGCAATAAATTTGCATCCAACCAGTATCACGCTGGCTGAGACTGTCACCCTGGTCAGGATCAAGACTCCAAGGCGCACCTATCGTCCGGTTAACGTTGACCATGACAATCGGAACGCGGGCCCCGCTGCACCAGTGAATTATTTCATGCATATAAGCCAACCCGTGCGAAGCAGTGGCAGTAAAGACCCTTGCTCCTGAGGCTGAAGCTCCATAACAGCTTGCCAGGGCGGCATATTCTGATTCCACACTGACAAACTCACCGCCCAGTTCCCCTTTGGCGTCAAAATTAGCCAGGGTTTCAACAATTGCCGTCTGGGGAGTAATCGGGTAAGCAGCCACAAAGTCAACACCTACACGCTGAACGGCTATGGCTGCAGCCTGACTTCCGCTGATTAACTCAAACGACATAATTACCTGCCTCCTTCCATTAGCATGGCCTGGGCAGGGCATTCCTGAACGCAAATACCGCACCCTTTGCAATAGTCCATGTTAATCTGATAGCGGTTGCCCACTATTTCAACAGCCATATCCGGGCAGAAAATATAGCAGATTCCGCAGGAATTACAGGTTCCACACCCCAGGCAGCGGCCGGCTTCTTCATTCGGTTCTGCCTGTTTCTGCTGCAAACTAAGATTGATCTTCGCCTGCAGATTTAACTCCTCAAAAGCAACCGGTTCCTCCACGGGCAGCATCAATTCAGGCTCAGGAAGGCTGCTACTACGGGCAATAATTGTCATAGCGGCAATTCGTCCCGCCCTGATTGCCTCAGGTACAGTTGCCGGGCCGCTTACCAGATCACCACCGGCAAAAATTATAGCCTCTTTTTCCAATTTTCCGAATACCGAAAGATCAATTTCCTGGCCAAGAGCCATAATAACAGTTCCGCAGTTTTCTTTGAAAGAACGGCTCTGATCGACAGTTAATCCTTCGCGGTTGGTTTTGCAGTGGTCAAATATTACCGTTTTCATATAACCATTGCCTTTTTCTATTTCCCTCGGCAGGGCATTAAATACGAGCTCGACCCCTTCATGTTCCGCTGCTTCAACTTCTGTCTGGTTTGCCGGCATTTCAACCCTGCTGCGGCGGTAGATTAACTTGACATGGTTTACACCATTCATCCGCAGTGCACTGCGGGCACTGTCTACAGCGGCATTGCCTCCACCGATAACTACAACCGGGTCCTCAATAGCTGGTGGCTGTCCGCTGTTGACCAGGCTTAAAAAATCGAGAGCATTCCAGACTCCATTGTATTCCTCACCGGGAATCCCCGCCTTACGTGGTTTCCATGCCCCGGGGGCCAGGAATACATTTCCGTATTCCTCGTACAGTTCTGATAACTGAACATCTTTACCGATATTGCAATCGCTGATAAACTTAATTCCTTCTTCTTTCAACACGTCGATCTCTTTCTTTAATATCCTCCGCGGCAAGCGGTATTCAGGGATCCCTAAAGCAAACATGCCCCCGATCACCTTTTCACGTTCGAAGACAGTAACTTTATAGCCGGCTTCATTTAGATAGTAAGCACAGCTAAGTCCTGCCGGTCCTGAGCCTACAACAGCAGCTTTACCACTGATTCCCTTTGGCTTATCCTGTCGTTTATAATTGCTGAGCCGCCATTCGCCGATCGCCCGTTCCACTGCATCAATCTCAATAGACTGGTCAAGTTGGCCCCGATTGCAATTCTCGGTGCAGGGGTGAAAACAGACGTGGCCGGTCAGGGCTGGAAAAGGGTTATAACTGCTCATGATCTGCCAGGCCTCTTCCCATTTGCCATTTTTAACAGCCTCCAGCCAAACTGGTATTTCACCATCCAAAAGACACCCCTGGCGACAGGGAGATAGTCTGCTGCCTTTCTCAGGAGTCAGAAAACGCCATTCCCCTGTTTTATTGGCAGAACTGGGCTCTTTTCCGCATGAGAAACAGATCTCTTCTTTAATCAGTTCAGGTAACAAGCCGTCCCACCTCCTTTACGCTTTCATAGCCTTCGGTTACAGCACTTATATTAGCGTCAATACTGACAGAAACTCTTTTTTTAATGGATACAACCAGGTTTTCCAGAGAAGCCAGTCCGCTGATCCGGCCCATGGACCCCAGCATAACAGTATTTACCATCGGGAAACTGCCGATAGCTAGTTTATGTTTCCATGCTATCTCAGTTGCATCCACTGTCATTATTTTAAACCGGTTATCCGGAGCCAGTATTCCTGCCATATTATCTTCCCAGCCTTCTTTCCCGTTTATGAGCAGGGTTCCCTCTTCTTTGAGCCCTGCAATCAAGGTGCTTCCGGTAATCGTAGAATCGAAAACAACCACATAGTCAGGCTGATAAATCCGGCTGCGCGGCATCAGGCGGTTTTTGCTGACTCGAATAAAAGCCGTTACGGGGGCGCCGCGTCTTTCAGCGCCAAACAGCGAAAATGCCCGGGCGTAGTAACCTTCAAGAAAGACTGCTTCAGCAAATATTGACGCTGCAACCACTATACCCTGGCCACCTCGCCCGTGCAGCCTGAATTCAAGCATCTCTTTCATAGATA
>PWUG01000239.1 GCA_003562605.1 Syntrophomonadaceae bacterium
CGAAACCGCCTCCCAGGGCCAGTCCGTTAATAGCGGCTACTACCGGTTTGTCACACTGATCCAGGTAACGCAATAGCAAAGAGCAATCCCTGCTGTATTGAACCGAAGCCCCGGCATCTCCTAACATCTGTGGAAATTTACCGATATCGGCGCCGGCACAGAAAGCGCGGTTGCCGTATCCGGTAATCACAAAGCCCTTAACCTCCGGATCTGCCTCGTGCTCTTTCATGACCTCCAGGATCTCCATGTTAACCTCGTCACTTAAGGCATTCATTACCTGCGGCCGCCTGATTGTAATGATCTTGACACCGTCTATATCATCGACGAGGACATTTCTTTTGAAATCCTGGTAACTGTCGTAGCTTTTCTCCATACCCGGCATGCCGGGACGGTCATCCTGGAATCCGGAAATAATGCTCTCAGTTTTACTTTCTCCCAGGTCCCTGATAATATCGAAGGGCCCTTTACGAAATCCAAGGGCAATCTGGCAGCCGAGGTTCAGATCGGCAAGGGTTCCGATGCCACGATTGATTATATCGAAAGACTGTGAAAAAAGCACCCCTAAAAGCCGGTTGCGGACCATTTCGGCAGTTTCCTGATCAATTTCCAATTTTTGGCCCGGTTTAAGGGTAACCCAGTCTTCCACGGACCTCAAAATATTAGCCGGACGGTAGTGCTCGCCTTCTTCCATTTGTAATGTGTTAGTTTCCACGATAATTGGGTTGCCCCTGGCCAGGTTCAGAACAAAGAACGGGCCGGCAAAGACAAATTCCTGGGCCACCTTGTCAATCTGGGGAGCCGTAGCTTCGTCGAGCAGCAGGGCGGCATCGTTGCACCAGTTGTCAAAAATGCGGTCCAGGACAAAACAGATCTTGTCCAGGGTTACAATCGGCACTTTTCCGGTTGCGCAGAACATCCAGGTCAGGTAGTCAACAACCGAACGATCCGATTTCTGCCATGTAATTACCTCCACGGCCGGGTTTCGCCAGGCCGGCGCAAAAAAGTGCGTAATCGATGTCCTGGCCGGTAGACGTGCTTCGGAAAAAATTCGCTCGGCCGGAATTGAACTTGTATTCGACGTAATGATCGTATCGTCCCTGACCTGCGCCTCGATCTGAGCAACGATCTTTTGCTTGATGGCCAGGTTTTCAGTCGCAGCTTCGATCACCAGGTCAGCGTTTTTTATATCAGCATAATTAGTAGTGTAGACGATGTTAGACCCCACAGCCTCGGCCTGCTCCGGTTTCATTTTTTTCTTGTCGATCGCCTTTTTAATATACCCATGGATTACTTTCTCGGCTTTTTCCAGCTGTTCTTCCGCTATGTCGACAAGCACAAGCCGGGTTCCCGGTAAAGAGCTCTTAAAAAAATAGCCGATATCGGGGCCGATGGTGCCGGCGCCAATAACCGCGATTTCTTCAGGCAGGGGCCGGTCAGGCTTGTTTAACAGCGGGTTAACATAATTTGGGTAAATTACCGATTCCACAACAATCCCTCCTTTTTTTAGTTCACTTTTTTACTTACTTGCCCAAAAGTTCCCTGGCGATAACCAGTCTCTGGATCTGATTAGTGCCCTCAAAAATTGCAAAGATCTTGGCATCACGCATCATTCTTTCAACCGGATATTCCCTGGAATAACCGTAATCGCCCAAAAGATCAACCGCCTTGGAGGCCACGTCCATAACCATGTCGGTAGCATAAAGCTTGCTCATAGCCGAAAATTTAATATAACCTTCTTCCTTCCGGTCATATTTGTAAGCTGCAGCATGAGTCAGGCAGCGCGCTGCCTGGATTACAGTCTCCATATCGGCCAGGGCAAACTGCACCGCCTGGCTTCTGGCCAGCGGCCTGCCATTATAAATACCGCTGCCGACATAATCCAGCGCCACATCCAGGGCACCCTGGGCCAGTCCGGTTGCCATTGAACCAACCATGATTCTGCCTTTATCGAGGCAGTCGAGAGCGATCCGGAAACCGTCTCCTATCTTGCCGACAATATCCTCTGCAGGGACCCTGACCTGGTCGAGGATCAATTCCGCCGTGGTAGATCCCTTTAAGCCCATTTTCTTTTCCAGTTTTCCCGTGGACAACCCGGGGGTACCCTTATCAACCAGGAAAGCGGTCATCTTGTCCTTTCCCTCTACGTTTACCTTGGCAAAGACTACAAGTACGTCGGCAATATCACCGTGGGTAATAAATATTTTACTGCCATTGATAATATAACTGTCCCCGTCGGGTACAGCCCTTGTCTTAACGGCAGCGACATCTGAACCGGCGTCTGCTTCAGTCAGGGCAAATGAAGCCAGGCACTCACCGGAGGCAACCTTCCGGAGGTATTTTTGCTGTTGTGCTTCGTTACCCCAGAGGACAATTGGGCTTGCTCCAAGAGACTGGTTCCCCAGGATCATCGATGATGCACCGCAAACCCTGGCCACTTCTTCAATGGCCACACAGAGTGTTGATAAAAGTCCGTCTTTGCCTCCATATTCAGGCTGGACCACCAGCCTGAAAAGCCCGAATTCAGAAAAAGCATCCTTTATGTCCCAGGGGAATTTACCATCTGCATCGACTGCAGCAGCCCTGGGTCCCACCTTTTCCTCAACCGTTTTGCGTACTTCATCCTGGTATTGAAGCTGATCCTCACTAAGCCAGAGACCCATATTCATCATCCCCTATCTTCTTATTCATCTTCCGCCGCTAAAATCTTCTCCATGGTGATCGGAAGGCTGCGTATGCGTATTCCAGTGGCATCGTAGATAGCATTGGCGATGGCGGGAGCAGTTCCCACCAGCGGCGGTTCACCGATTCCTTTTGCTCCAAACGGACCGGCCTGATCATCGGTTTCGATAATTATGGAATCAACTTCCGGCATATCCGGGAAAGTCAGCATTTTATAGTCGAGAAAGTTGGGGTTTAATCCCTTACCCCTGTCGAGATGCATCTCCTCCATCAGGCTGTAGCCAAGACCCATCGCCACACCGCCTTCGAGCTGCCCCTCAAGCAGCATCGGATTGATCGCTTTGCCTACATCCATGGCAATGACATATTTTAAAACATTCACCTGGCCGGTATCTCTTTCAACCTCCACCTCCGCTCCGTGCACTCCATAAGTATAAGCGGCAGAAAAATTGCCTTTCATTTCCTTGTCAAGCATCTGCGTGGGCGGATCGTAAAAATGGGAGGTTACAATCTGGGTACCGCCGGTTTTAAAGTGAGCAGCCCTCAAAACCCGGCCCAGCTGCATTGATACATCGGGTTTCTCTTTCGAAAAGACGTGGCGATCCTTAATATCAAGCGCTTCTCTCGGTTCGTTTAACAGGGGAGCAGCCAGATCCAGGATCTCCTCCTTCGCCTTTCGGGCAGCCAGGAGGGCCGAGTTGCCTGCAACAAAGGTGGTCCTGCTGGCATGAGCGCCAACATCCCAGGTTTCCTGATCGGTATTACCCATAATAACAGCAATATCATCAATACTGACACCCAGTTCTTCCGCTACAATCTGGGCTACTACCGTATCGGCCCCCTGGCCCATATCGGTAGCTCCGCTCATGACGGTCACTTTTCCAAAATCATCAAGCTTAATAATCGTACCGCAGCCGTCTGATTTATAAATACGCGCCCCTCCGCCGACATGGATTAGAGAACCGATTCCAACTCCTCTGCCGTCCTTTTTGCCCCTCTTCTCATCCCAGTTAAGGCTTTCCCGGACAGCTTTGAGGCATTCCTTTAAACCGCAGCTGCCTACTTTGAAGCCCTGCGGGGTTACCTCACCGGGAGTATTGGCATTGATCATCCTGAACTCCAGGGGATCAATTCCAACCATTTCAGCCAGGGTGTCCATCTGGCTTTCTATGGCAAAAGTAGCCTGGGGATTACCGTAGCCGCGCATAGCGGTGGCGTATATGTTATTGGTATAGACACACCTGGCCCGATATTTCACGTTGGGCACCTTGTAAAGGGACGAGATCGGCATCATCATCACCGATGGCGTAGTCGCGCCCCACGAGGTGTAGGCACCGTTATCGAGAACCATATCGACATCGCGGAAGGTAAGCAGTCCTTCTTTTGTACAGCCCTGTGAAATTTTCGCTTCCACTTTCTGACGGGTAGCGGTGGCAAAAAACTCTTCTTCCCTGGAGAAGATCAGCCGGACCGGCCGCCCGGTATAATAAGCGAGCAGGATGGTAATAAACTCGAAGGGATATGTGTCCAGCTTGCTGCCGAAGGCCCCGCCGATAGCCGTCGTAACGACCTGGACCCTTTTATCTTTAAGCCCCAGCGCCGCCATCACGTCCATGAAGTCACGCTGGGCCAGGTAACGGATCTGAGTCGGGCTGTGTACGGTCAGGTTACCGTTGGCATGAAATTCCGCCAAACATCCCGAGGTCCCCATGCAGCAGTGTGTAACCCACGGTAAGCTGTAACTTTCTTCCGCTATAAAATCAGCCTGCCTGTAACCCTCATCCGGATCTCCGCAGACCAGTTTCCAGGGCAGTTTAAGTATATTGCTCTCCTTATCCTCATGGATCAGGGGAGCGTCCTCCCGCATCGCCTCAAAGGGGTCAAAAACAGCTGGCAACGGCTCATATTCCACATCGATCAGACGCACCGCCTCTTCGGCTATCTCCGGGGTCTCTGCCGCAACAGCAGCAACCTCGTCACGATATTGACGCACCTTTCCTTTTTTTAATACGGGGTTGTCCTTAAAAAAACCTGTCCTGATCTCAGGAGTATTGTAACCGGTAATTACCGCCCTGACCCCGGGTAACTTTTCAGCTCGTGAAGTATCGATCTTCAAAATGCGGGCATGGGCATGTTCGCTCCAGAGAATTTTCCCGTAAAGCATCCGCGGCACCTTCAGGTCATGAATGTAAACCGCTTTACCCTGAACTTTTTCCAGCGCATCAAGCTTTGGATGCCTTGTTCCTACAGCCTGCAATGCAGCAGATTTAATTTCCGGTTCAAGAATCTTGACCATTGGAATCTCCCCCTTCGCTGACTGCTTCAATCGCCTCCATAATCTTAATATAACCGGTACACCGGCACATATTACCGGCCATGCCCTGCTTAATCTGTTCCCGGTTGGGCCTGGGGTTTTCGGCCAGCAGGGCCTTTGCCGACATGATCATCCCCGGTGTGCAGTATCCACACTGGACAGCGCCATGTTTGACAAAAGCCTCCTGCAGTGGATCAAGCTTTCCCTGGGCCCCGGCCAGACCTTCAATCGTTACAACACTTTTTCCGTTAGCATAAACCGCCAGCATCAGGCAGGAATTGACCGCTTCCTGATCAACAAGGACGGTACAGGAACCGCACTCGCCCTGGCCGCAGCCTTCTTTTGCGCCGATAAGTTCAAATTCATCCCGGAGCATTTCCAGAAGTGTGATATGGCCCGGCACTTCAGTAGTTACAGCTTCACCGTTAAGATGAAACGATATTTTCATCTGGATCACCCTTTCATCAATATTAGTTCAGGCGCCGCAGGGCCTCATTCGCAGCGCGCGGCAGCAAGGCGCAGATAATTTTTTTGCGGTATTCCGCTGTCGTCCGGAAGCTCGTCCTCGGATTCGACTCTGTAACAGCCAAATCTCCGGCTTCTTTCCAGACCGCTTCGCTGAAAGTTTTTCCGGCGAGATACTTCTCGGTCTCAGTCGTCCGGAACGGAACCGGTGCGCAAAGAGTCAGGCCAACCCGGACCTCTTTACAAACCTTTCCGGAAGCATCAGGAACCAGGACCATGGCCAGTCCAAGCAGCGGCAGGTCCATCGCCTTGCGCCGGGTATACTTGATATAGTGGGAGCAGGCCCCCGCCGGGAGTTCCGGAACGATAATCTCTTTTAACACTTCATTGCCGGCCAGTGCAGTTTCGCCGGGCCCGAGGAAAAAATCTTTGATCGATATACTCCTTTCCCCATTTGGCCCTTCAACCAACAGCGTGGCATCAAGAGCGACCAGGGGCCCCGCTGTATCTGCGCAGGGTGCGGCATTACAAATATTTCCTCCAATTGTTGCCAGGTTGCGCACCTGGACCGATCCGAGCTTGTCGGCAGCATCGGCAAGCAGGGAAAAACGCTCCCGGATCAGTTCAGAGCGTCCGATCTCCCGATGTCTGACCATGGCCCCGATCCGCAGTTCCCCGCCATTGTCCTTAATTTCGTTCATACCCGGAACACTGCACAGGGAAACGACATGCTCCGGTTCACAATTACCCAGTTTCATCTTTACAACCAGGTCGGTTCCTCCCGCGATAACCATGGCCTTCGCCCCGTAAGAATCTAATAAATCTATCACGTCCCCCATCGATTTTGGTTCGTGGTAATTAAACTTTCGCAATGCTTATCCCTCCTCAGCCTTGATTCCGCCGCACGGGAACAGCTACTTTTTTTTGCGCAGTTCCGCAGTAGCCTTCTCATCCAGGGCATTGGTTTTCCCGTCCACGACAACACCATAATCCTCCACGGCTTTTTCAGCCGAGACTACACCGTTTTTAACATCGTAAAAAACCTTCTCTGCCGGGCGCAAATAAGGATCACCATAACCCCCGCCACCGCCGGCATGCTGGAACCAGGTTGTGCCTTTGGGGACACCATGGACCAGCTCTTTACTCATCGGAACGTGCACTTCACCGTCCGGGTAGCGCAGCTCAATCCTGTTCAGGGAGCCCTGTTTTCCGCCATAAAGACCGAAAGCGGGCTCAACATCGCCGTCTCCAAAAGTCACACAGGTCACGTTATCACCGCTAATCACGAATTCGGTCTCCACGCCAAGCCCGCCGCGCCACCTTCCAGCGCCAGCAGAATCACACAGGTACTCGTGCTTAAGCAGCAGGTGAGGGTTTTGCAGCTCGAACATTTCATAGTCCTGTGCCAGGACCCCTCCGGAGGCGTCGATCATCCCGATATGATCGTATCCGTCATAACCGTGCGTCCCCCCCGAACCGCCTTTCATGCCCAGGAAAAGAATATCGACATAGGGCCCGTTTTTCC
>PWUG01000039.1 GCA_003562605.1 Syntrophomonadaceae bacterium
GACGAATGGGTAAAAATTATGGAGGATGCCGGGGTATCCTGCGGGCGTATCCGCACTATAGACCAGGTTTTAAGCGATCCGCATGTCGATGCCCGCGAAATGGTGCTCGAAATAGAACACCCGAAAGCCGGCATGATCAAGCTTACCGGCGTGCCGGTCAAACTATCGCTGACACCCGGTGAGGTTACAGCAGCGCCTCCGACACTTGGTCAGCATACAGATCAGATTCTGGAAGAGATTGGCTATTCGAATGTCGATATAGCAAATTTTCGTGAAAAAGGTATCATTTAACGCAATAGATGCATCTTGCTTTCGGAATGAAAGGACGATAATGCATCAACAAGGCAGCAATGCTATCAAGGCAGACTGGTTTGCTGATGATCTCAGGCTATACAGAGATCAGTACAGTTTAAATTTGCTTTCCGTTCATAAACATGTAATTAATTTTCAGGTTGACAAGTGGCCGCATTTATTGATGATAGCCGACCCTGCCCTGGAGCGGGGGCCGGCTACTGTTGGTTTGGCCCGGAGAGACTTCATATTGCTTTCCGGCAAGGTCAACGAAATTGGAAGCAGATGGTTCGGGCCTTCTACGATCGAACTTATAAGCAACGGAAAGATTTTAAGCGTCCATTGGCGCGAAGGCAGTGCAGTATCCTTTGCCCCAATCAGGTTGACCGGTTTCGATCTGCAATTGTTGAAATCAACAGCAACAGCCTATCGCGACATGTTGGCAAAATATGCCACACCTTCAGCCAGCGCTGTTTTGTTGGGTTTTCAGGGTGGCGATGAATACTTCCGGCATGAAATATCAGGCACTTTTCCTCATCTCATTGATTCGCTAATTGCCGCAAGAGAGCAGGATTTTATTGTTTCCTGTCGAAAATTAACCGGCATGGGCCGTGGTTTTTCGCCAACCGGTGATGATTTGATTTACTCAGCACTGATTGCTTTTAACTACTTTTCATATAAACAGGACTTTGCTGAAAAAATACCAGCCTGCCTCTTTGAAGTTGCTGATTTAACCAATGTAATGGGAAGGCATATGCTGGAAATCGGCCTGAGGGGTCTTGCCCCGGAAGCATTGCAAGCATTGATAATGTCGATCACTGCCAATAATCCGGACCATTTAATTTTAAACAGGGTTTTAAAGATAGGATCATATACCGGTTACGATCTTGCGGCAGCTCTTTTGTATTACATTCTTAGAATAACCTGTTGAAATTAACAGCTTTAGATATTAAAAACAATCACTTAGTGAAAATTTTATATAAATCTCATAAAGGATTTTTAAGGAATGCATTGAATTTACTTAATTAATAAAAATATCATTTATTCTGATGTGCAATCTGTTTTAGTTAAAACAACAGATATACTTTAGCATCAAATTAAATTATTTAAGTTATATAGGGGAGGTGTTGCATGGTTATACAAGTTTGAACGTGTATGAAAATAAACGTATGAAAGGATGGTAATAAACAGGATGATTGAAAAAGGAAAAATGCAGTATACCGTTGATGAAATCCCCAAGCCATTTAGTAAAGCTGTGTTCCTCGGTATTCAGCACGTCCTGACCATGTTCGGCGCAACCGTATCAGTGCCGCTGCTTTTAGGCCCGATCATGGGTATGACTCCGGAACAGATTGCTGTGCTGATATCCGCAGTTATGCTCGCTTCAGGCGTGGCCACATTCCTGCAGGTTAACTTTGGAACCAGGCTGCCAATTATCCAGGGAGTATCATTTGCTTTCCTGGGGCCGTTCTTCGGTATTATCGGAGCGGTTGGGGCGATGGGCCCGGAAGTAACTATGCAGCATATTGCCGGCGCTATTATCCTCGGGTCATTAGTAGAAATGTTTGTCGGGTTTACCGGTATTATCGGCAAGCTGCAGCGGTTTGTAAGTCCTGTAGTTATCGGGCCGGTTATTGCTTTAATCGGTTTATCATTATGGTATGTCGGAGCGCCCGATGCTGCAACCAATGTATTGCTTGCAACAATAGTTATCGCTTTAACATTTGTCTTCGCACTTATTCTCGGGCCGAAACAACCGTTTTTCTCTCTCTTTCCAGTCTTACTGGCTGTAGTTATAGCCTGGTTAGTCGGTTATATCCTTTCATTAAGCGGCGTCTATGCTCCTGGCGATCCCGGCTATATTGATCTTACTGCTGTCGGAACCGCACCATGGTTCCGCTGGAACATTATCCTTCCCTGGGGTTTCCCCAAGTTCCAATTTGGCTTCTTCCTGGTTATTCTTGCCGGTTACCTGGCTTCGATGATCGAATCATATGGTGATTATCATGCTATTAATGAAGCATCTGAAGCAGGAGAGTTAACTGACAAGCAGGTTAGCCGCGGTATCGGTTTTGAAGGGGTCGGCTGTTTCTTTACCGGTATTTTTGGCGGTTTTGCCAGCACCAGCTATACCGAGAATATCGGCCTCGTCGGCATTACAAGAGTCGCCAGCCGGTATGTAGTTAATATCGGCGTAGTGGTCCTGATCGTTTTGGGGCTATTCGGCAAATTCGGAGCTGCAGTGTCGTCCATTCCCACACCAATCGTCGGCGGACTTTACTGCGCACTGTTTGGATTGATTGCCTCGATCGGGATCAGCAACTCGGCTAAAGCAGACTTAAGCTCGATGCGTAACCAGATGATCATCGGTTTCTGTCTCTTTATGGGTATCAGCGTTCCCGGTATTTTTAACGGAACCCACTTAAGAGAAGGTGTTCAGCTTTTCTTCGAATGGGCTCCCTGGCTGTCTAATATCATTAACATTGTTGGATCAACCGGGATGGCGGTTGCCGCTATCTTCGGATTGATACTTGACAACGTAATTCCGGGAACCGATGAAGAACGCGGCCTGGTTAAAAAAGAACGAAAGATCGAACATGAACCAATCAAGCCTTTTTCTGAGGAATAAAAAAGAATAAATTGATCAGGACAGGGGGGCGGCATGAATGTGCCGCCCTTTTCAATTTCATAGATAGCCTTGCGCTTGGAGAACTCGAGGGCGGCGATTGTGGCAGCTCTTTCCATAGTCAGGATATCAGGTTCTTAAATCGGGTTATTCATAATAGCGACCATATGCCCGTATTCATATTTATCAGCAATCATCGGAATACGGATCGCTTTAATAGTAAGCAGTTTATCGGTATCTGAAGCACACTCCAAAGAGTATTTAACTTCTTCCATATTGTCGAAGCGAAGTTTTCCTTTTATAATTTCTATGCTGCCTTCTGAAAAAAACAGATCAAGAGGCACCTCTAAGAGGGGGATTTCATATTGGTATAAGTAAGATCGACAATACCAAAGATAGGTTAGCTATATCAATAAAATTGTAATAATTATATAAAGAAAGAAATCAGATTTATGGTTTTACTCTAAAGGATATTCATTTTATATGTTTAATTTTTAGAAATGTAGATGCAAATATTGTATTATCCATTATAATAGAAATAGTTGGATCGAATTGCTCTACGAGTAATGCAAAGGGGGTAAATCAAGTGTTTCTAAAAAGCCATATCTCAAAAAATATTTTTCGGGATTCAGTATATTTAATGCGGCTGTCTGGTACAGTCAGGGAATTCGATGGAGTAATCGAAGCCGAAGTTATTATCGGCACCGATCATAATAAAAAATTTCTCCGCTCCGGAGGCCTCTGGACAGAAAAAATTGAAACGGAAGCCGGAGCAAACGACTTGATTATTGCAGTTAAGGCGGAAGATGAAGAAAAAGCGGACAGAGCCATTGAAAGCGCCCTTGAAGAGTTAAACAAATCCGTAGAAAGAGATAATTTACTGGGCGATTTTGTACCAAGAACCTTTGAAACTGCCTTAAAAAAACTTTCCGGAGCCAACCTGGCCTTGCTTTCAATCCCCGGTCGCTATGTAAAACGGGAAGCAGATAAGATTCTTGATGCCGGCTTGAACCTGATGATCTTCAGTGACAATGTTCCTCTCGAGACTGAAGTAGAACTAAAGAAGAAAGCCGGGGAAAAAGGACTGCTGGTCATGGGCCCTGATTGCGGAACAGCAATTATAAACGGAGTTCCCCTTGCCTTCGCCAATGAAGTTAAGCGTGGGAATATCGGGATTGTTGCCGCGGCAGGCACCGGCCTTCAGGAGGTTTCGACTTTAATTAACAACTTAGGGGAAGGAATCAGCCAGGGGATCGGCACCGGCGGAAGAGATGTAAAAGCAGCGGTAGGCGGTATAACCATGATCCAGGGCCTGAAGGCTCTGCTTAACGATGAAAATACCGAAGTAGTTGTTATAATCTCAAAGCCCCCTGATCCTGAAGTGATGGAAAAGGTGCTTGAAATAGCTTCAACTGGCAAAAAACCTGTTGTGGTTAACTTTATCGGCGGGGATCTTCAGCCGGTCGTAGAAGCAGGTTGCGAAAGTGCAGCAACCCTAAAAGAAGCCGCCCAAAAAGCGGTGAACCTGTATCGCAAACAGGCTGTAGACAGCATAAGATCTTTTGATACAGCGGATCAGGCGATGATTAAAAAAGAAAAGGATCGCTTCAGTGATGGGCAAAAATACCTGCGTGCTCTTTATTCAGGTGGTACCCTCGCTTATGAATCACTGGTTTTGCTGCACGAGAGTATAGGGAAAATCTATACAAACCTTAGTTATAAAAACTCCGAAAAAATTGAGGATGTATATAAAAGCAAAGAACATACTATTATTGATTTTGGTGAAGATGAGTTTACCCAGGGACGCCTGCACCCGATGATTGACCCCGCCCTGCGCAACAGCAGGATTATCGAAGAAGCAAAAGACCCTCAGACTGCCGTTGTTATGCTCGATTTGGTATTAGGTTACAATGCTCACCCTGATCCGGCCGGCTCAGCTTTGGAAGCGATTAAAGAAGCTAAAGAGATTGCGGAAAAAGAGGGTCGCCACATTTGTTTTGTAACAACTGTTTGCGGCACTGATGAAGATGTTCAGAACCGAAGCGAACAGGTTGCCAAGCTTGAGAAAGAAGACGTTCTGGTTTTTTCCAGTAACACCGACGCAGCCGTTTTTGTAGCCAGTTTACTATCCTGAAATATAGGGCAGTTTTGATTTGATGTAAAGGAGGGGAAAACAATGGAGACTCTATTCGAGAACGAGCTAAAAGTTATAAATATGGGACTTGAAAGTTTTGCCGAGACCCTTAAAGAAAGAGGAACAAGCGTTTTACACGTGCGCTGGCAACCGCCGGCGATGGGTGACGATGATCTGCTCAGTTTGCTCGATAAATTAAAATAAACCCCTGGAGGTGTAATTTTCATGAGTAAGATTGATCAGGCAAATCAAGAAGCTGTAGAGAAGATGATGATGTCAAGGCCGGTTTGGGTCGATATCGGCAAAGCCAGGGATGTAATTCCCGGTATGAAAGATAATTTATTCCTCCATGCCGGGCCGCCGATCACCTGGGATAGAATGAGCGGCCCTCTAAAGGGAGCAATTATTGGCGGGTTAATTTACGAAGGAATAGCAAAAGATACTGCCGAAGCCGAAAAAACAGCTGCATCCGGAGAAATTGAATTCGCTCCCTGCCATCACCATAACGCTGTAGGACCGATGGCCGGGGTAACAACTCCTTCCCAAATGGTTTTTATCATCGAAGATAAGGAGTGGGGCGGTTACACCTATTCCAATATGAATGAAGGTTACGGTAAGGTGCTGCGCTACGGCGCTTATGATGATGAAGTAATTAATCGTTTGCGCTGGCTCGATGAAGTATACGCTTCGGTAATAAAAGAAGCGGTTCACCTGGCCAAGGGTGTTGACATGAAATCAATTATTGCCCAGGCCCTGCACATGGGTGATGACGGCCATAACCGCAACCGGGCGACTACTTCACTTTTCATAAGAACGATTGCGCCATTTGTAGTTGAAACTGAGTGGGGTAAAAAGACTGATTACGACGCTCCACGCCTCGACCTCTCCAACGTATCCGAGTATTTCAAAGGAAAGAAAACCACCGCGGCCGCAGAAGTGCTTGCGTTTATGCACAGCAACGACCTGACTTCTCTCAATGCGATTATGGCCGCCTGTAAGAGTATGGCTTTGGCAGCTCATGGAGTTGAAAATTCGACTGTCGTAACAACCATGGCCCGCAACGGCACTGATTTTGGCATCAGGGTCAGCAGTACGGGAGATAAATGGTTTACGGCGCCGGCCAATGTTCCTGACGGCCTATACTTTTCCGGTTACAAGGCATCGGATGCGAATCCGGATATCGGGGATAGTGTCATCACTGAAACTGTCGGAATTGGCGGTTTCGCCATGGCTGCTGCTCCGGCAATTGTCAACTTTATCGGTGGTTCGCCGGCTGATGCATTTGATGCTACCAATGAAATGTATGAAATTACTGTTGCCGAAAACAATAATTTCAATATACCGGCCATGGATTTTAAAGGCACACCTACCGGCATCGATGTCCGTAAGGTAGTCGAGAAGAATATTGTCCCGCGGATCAATACCGGTATTGCTCACAAGAATCCTGGAATTGGCCAGGTAGGGGCCGGCATTGTTAAACCGCCGATGGAGATTTTCATTGATGCCATAAAAGAACTGGCCCGGTAATCAATTAAATATGATGAAAGGTTTTTACTTATGATCATGGAGGTGAACCAGGGAAATGCTGTCATATGATTATGTAAAATGTACTGATTTACACCAGGCATTCGAGCTGCTGGAAGGTACAGACCATATATATCCTCTTGCCGGCGGAACAGACCTGATGGTTGGCATGCGCGGAGGTAAATTTGCTGCTAAACTGCTGATGGATATCAAGGGATTGCCGGAATTAAAAGTACTTAAGGAAGATGAAAATGGGATCACAATAGGCGCGGCAGTCACCTTGAACGAAATTACACTATTTCCTCCTGTCAGGGGAAATGTTCCCATCCTGGCCGAAGGGTGTCACAGCGTCGGCAGTTATTCTATTCGCAACAGGGCCACTATAGC
>PWUG01000015.1 GCA_003562605.1 Syntrophomonadaceae bacterium
AACCGATCAGGTCCTGTCGTCCGGCTTTTATTAGCGCTTCGTAAACAAGGCGGTAATTTTTTGGGCTTTTAAATTGTATCAGAGCCCTCTGCATTGCTTTTTCGTGTGGAGATTTGGGCACGTATACTTTCTTCATAGTACGCGGATCCAATTCTGAATAAAACATGCAGGTAGAAAGAGTTCCCGGAGTGGGATAAAAATCCTGGACCTGCTCCGGCATGTGTTCATGCTTTTTAATGAATACAGCCAATTCAATTGCGGCATTCAGATCAGACCCTGGGTGGCTTGATATAAAGTACGGCACCAGGTACTGATCTTTACCGAGCTTTTCATTAGTTGCTTTATACTTTTTCTTAAATTCCAGGTAAATATGTTTACCCGGTTTGCCCATCTTTTCAAGAACTGTTGGAGAGACGTGTTCCGGGGCAACTTTTAACTGGCCGCTGATATGATGAGCGCACAGTTCCTCTAAAAATTGATCATCCCGACTATGAAGCAGGTAATCATAGCGAATACCTGAGCGGATAAAGATTTTTTTTACTCCTTCCAGGTTACGCAGGCTGCGCAGCAGTTCAATGTAGCCATTATGGTCTGCATTCAGATTTTTGCATGGTTCCGGAAAGAGGCACTGTTTTTCGGAACAGGTGCCAAATTTTTTCTGTTTTTGGCAGGCTTCCTTCCGAAAATTCGCTGTGGGTCCGCCAACGTCGTGGATATAACCTTTGAAATCGGGATCGGAAGTTATTAATTTTGCTTCTTCAACAATAGCCTCAATACTTCTGGCCTGCACTGCTCTGCCCTGGTGGAAATGAAGGGAGCAAAAACTGCAGCCGCCGAAACAACCCCTGCTGCTGACCAGGCTGAATTTAACCTCGGAGATAGCGGGGATCCCGCCGGCTTTTTTATAGACAGGGTGGTAGGTTCTGGTGAATGGCAGGCGATAAATTATATCCAGCTCTTCAGTGGAAAAAGGGTCTGCCGGTGGATTTTGGATTACATAAAGGTTATCGTAAGGTTCGGCAATGGGCTTTGCATTTATAGAATCAGAATTATGGTACTGGATCATGAAGCTTTTGGCAAACATACTCTTAGAAGAACTGATCTCTTTATAAGAGGGCAGCAAAACTGTATCCCCGGGATCGCTGACCGCTGCAGCTTGGTAAACCGTTCCACGGACATAAGTTATATCACCGATAGCCAATCCGCTTTGCAGGGCTTCGGCAACCTCGACTATTGGCTTTTCACCCATACCGTAAATCACTAAGTCCGCTTTTGCATCAAGCAGGATCGAACGGTTTATCCTATCACGCCAGTAATCGTAGTGAGCCAGTCGGCGCAGACTGGCTTCAATACCTCCCAGGATAACAGGAATTCCGGGATAAGCTTCCCGCACCTTGTGAGCATAGACGATGCTTGCCCGATCTGGTCGTAGGCCTGTTTTGCCGCCGGGAGAATAGGCATCTGCTTTTCTTCGCTTTTTAGCAACGGTGTAGTGGTTAACCATCGAGTCGATATTGCCTGCTGTAATTAAAAAGCCGAGCACCGGTTTGCCCAGTTTCTTAAACTCTTCAACATTTTTCCAATCAGGTTGGGCAATTATGCCTACCCTAAAACCCCTGGCTTCAAGGAGCCTGCTGATGATGGCGGCGCCGAAAGATGGGTGATCGATGTAAGCGTCACCGCTGATTATTATAAAGTCAAGTCTAGACCAACCACGTTCTTCCATATCTTTTATATTTATTGGTAAAAAAGTTTTATCCATCGCACTCCATCTGCTTTGTGTATTATAATATATTTCCTGTCAGGATCTGCACTAACTTATTATAACGTAATTTGCTGCATAATGCCGATTGCAACTGCAGGGATTATTTGCTATTACGGCGAAAATTATCTATAGTAAAACTGAGAAAGTAGGTTGATTTAATGTTTCCATTACAATATGAAGGTGATGTCTTCCGGCCTCCCAGTGAAGCAAAAAGCCTGATCCTGCAGGCCACTATCGGCTGCTCTCATAACCGCTGTACTTTTTGCATATCGTACAAAAGGAAAAAGTTTCGTGAGCGATCACTCGATGAAATCATAAGTGATATCGCCCTGACATCGAGGCTGCTGCCCCGCACGCGGCGTATTTTTCTGGCTGACGGTAATGCCCTGGTCATACCTTACGTAAAATTATTAAAGATCTTGCAGGAGTTAGATCAGGCATTCCCTTTATTGGAAAGGGTTTCTGTTTACGGTAATACCCAGGATTTGCTGCAAAAAAGTGTAGCCGAATTAAGAAAACTTGGCGATAACAAGCTTGGCATGATCTACCTGGGGCTTGAGAGCGGCAGCGCCGCGGTGCTGGAAACAGTTAAAAAGGGAGTTACCCCGGAACAGGTTGCTGAAGGAACTGCTAAAGCAAAAGCTGCCGGTATACCGCTTTCAATTACTGTGGTCAATGGCCTGGCCGGAGTTGAAGGTTCAGAAGAACACGCAATCTCAACCGCCCGCCTGCTAAACAAAATAGATCCTGAATACCTGGGCCTGCTTAGCCTGATGGCTGTACCGGGAACGACTGTGCACCGCCAGGTCAATGAAGGCTTACTAACGCCACTCAATCCCTGGGATCTGCTTAAAGAGATCAAGATGATCGTCGAAGGTCTTGAATTAACAAGCTGTGTTTTCAGGGCTAACCATGCTTCCAATTATTTGCCGCTTAAGGCTGTCCTTCCCCGGGATAAAGATGCTTTGCTGGCCGACCTTGACAGGATCATTAAGCAAAAAGCTCCCGGTTCGCTGAAAAGCGAATACCTGCGGGGGCTTTAAGTTGATATCCGGCAGGGAAACCCCTGACAGTTATGGTTTTAATTAGGTTGCTCCTGCTTAACCTTATCCTGTGAAAACCCTTTCAGCAATGAGTAACACATTAAAAGCATAACCAGCATAAATGGAAAAGCGGAGGCAATCGAGGCTGTCTGAAGGGCTCCAAGGCCACCTGCTACCAGCAGTACCGCAGCAACACCCCCGAGCAATATGCCCCAGGCCGCCTTAAGCTTTCGTGTCGGCTCCTGGTCTCCGCCTGAAGTTAGCATCGCAACGACAAAGGTGCCTGAATCGGCAGAGGTGATAAAGAAGGCGGCGATTAGAATAATTGCAAGGAAAGAAGTTATCGAACTGATCGGAAAATTCCCCAGGGTAACAAAAAGGGCACTGGCCACATTTTCCGTAACGGCATCCCCAATCCCGGCGCCTGCAAAAATATCAAGATTCAATGCAGAGCCGCCGAATATAGCCAGCCAGATAAAGCTGAAAGCTGTCGGGGCCAACAGTGCTCCGATGATAAATTCACGGATCGTCCTGCCTCGCGAAATGCGGGCGATAAACTGTCCGACAAAAGGCCCCCAGGCAATCCACCAGGCCCAGTAGAATATTGTCCAGCCACTGATCCAGCCTCCTTCAATTATCGGATCAGTCCAGAGGCTCATGTAAATAAGGTTTTGCAAATAATCTCCGACAGTGTTGGTCAGCAAATTGAAAATCTCGCGTGTTGGACCGAAAAGCAATAAAAAGACCATGATCAAAAGGGCCAGGCGGACTGTATTGTTGGCAATAAATTTTATCCCTTTTTCAATCCCCATAACGGCAGCCAGAGTAAAAACTGTGGTAATAACAACGATTATTAAAATATTAACTAAATTGTTATCCGGTATTCCATAAAGATGGTTGAGTCCGGTGTTAATTTGCATGGTACCCAAGCCTAATGAAGTTCCCAGGCCAAAAACAGTCGCAAATACGGCTAAAATATCGATTGCCTGGCCGATTGGGCCGTGAATTCTGTTACCGAGGATTGGCTGGAAAACCGAGCTTATCAAAGCCGGCATGCCTTTACGGAATTGGAAATAAGCAAGGGCCATGCCGACAAGGGTGAAAACAGCCCAGGGGTGGAGTCCCCAGTGGAAGAAAGTATAGCGCATGGCCAGTTCAGCTGCTTCAGCAGTTTCTGCTTCCCCGAAGGGCGGGCTCATGAAATGGGTTATCGGTTCGGCAATGCTCCAAAAAACAAGCCCGATGCCCATACCGGTAGTAAAAAGCATGGCAAACCAGGCCGGTGTACTGAATTCCGGCTTTTCATCATCACTTCCGAGCTTGATTTTACCGTAAGAAGAGAAGGCTATACCGATGATAAACAATAAAACAAAAAAGACAGCACTCAGGTAAAACCATCCGAAATTGGTTGTCAGAAAGTTTAAGGCATTTCCGGCCACCAGGTCAAGGTTGTCCGGTAACGCAGCTCCCCAGATTACAAAAAGCAGGGTTAACATTAAAGAAATATAGAGCACATTTTTCCCCGTTGATCCGGCAGTGTAATTTTTATCAGGGGTCATTTTATCCTCCTTAAGGCTGGTCAGTTATTTCTGCGAGTTGTATTTTATATTCTTTGTGAATAATATGTCAAGCCATTATAGATAAGCGGGAATAAATAATTTGTATGGCACCTTGCCAATTTATTGCCGGTTATGTTTGATCATCGTTTTGGTTTTTTCGCCCAGCACGCTTTCAGCTGAAGCGGTTTCATACTGCAGCCCCGCATCGAGAGGGGTGTTCATGGATGTGTTAATGCAGCGTTTTGAAGCCTGGATTGCTTCCGTGGAGAGGTTTGCAATATCTTCTGCCATCCGGTCCGTTTCACGTTTTAAATCCGCTGCCCGGTAGACGTGGTTAACCAGCCCGATCCGCTGTGCCTCGGAAGAGTCAATGCGGCGCCCGGTAAAGATAAGTTCCTTGGCCATTGCCGGTCCGACTAGGCGGGGTAAACGCTGAGTGCCTCCACAGTCGGGTACCAGGCCGAAGACAGCTTCTGGAATGGAAAAAACAGCAGTATCCGAAGCCAGCCTGATATCACAGGCCAGAGCCAGTTCCAGGCCTAACCCGATACAACCTCCATTGATTGAGGCGATGACCGGGACAGGCAATTTTTCGTAGAGGGTAAAAACTCCGCTTAAATACTGCAGGGCCTCAAAACCTTTCCGCAGGGTTCGGTTGCCTATTGAGATTCCCTCGGTTGCGGCCTGGCTGATATCGAGCCCACCGCAGAAGGCTTTTCCGGCTCCTGTAATAACTACAGCCTTTATATTGGCGTTCAGCTTAACAGTCTCGGCAGCTGCTTCCATTGCAAGCCACATCTCCCCGTCGAAAGCATTTGCTTTTTCCGGACGGTTAAGGGTAATCGTGGCGACAGCATCTTCTATAGCCAGTAGTACACGATCATTAATCATTTTTCATTCCTCCTTTTTGTTTCGTTAAAAAGAATACACTATTTGAGCCAGCCTAACAAGTTTTGCCTGCGGGGATTCGCCTGGCGATGTAAAGATTATTGATCCAGCTGAAGGAATTAACGGCGCCAATAGCTAATATTTAGAAAAGAGTTGAAAGAGATACCCGGTATGCCAGGTGTAGAAGTTTAATATGCCCAATGGAAGGAACTATAGATGCTATCAGGAGAAATTGCTGAGTATACTGTTGGCCTGCAGTTTAAAGATCTTCCTTCAGAGGTAGTTGAGGCTTGTAAGACTGCAGTGACGGACTGGCTTGGCTCTGTTCTTGCCGGGTCGAATGAGCAGCCTGCGAAGATGGTAGCTTCAGTGGTGCGCCGTGCAGGTGGAATACCCCGGGCCACCCTGATTGGCTTTAACGAGAAGAATTCTGCCTTAAACGCAGCCCTTGTCAACGGTACTTCCTGCCATATTCTTGAACTCGATGATCTACATCGCAGCTCTATCCTGCATCCCGCTGCCCCGATCATTTCTGCCGCCGTTGCTGCTGCGGAGGACCGGGAAGTTAGCGGCCGGGACCTTGTTACTGCAGTAGTGGCCGGTTATGAAGCGGGGATTCGTATTGCTGAAGCGGTAACCCCTTCACACTATTATTACTGGCATACTACTGCAACCTGCGGTACTTTTGGTGCTGCTGTCGCCGCTGCAAAAGTCATTTCACTTGATCTTGAAGGGATTATCAATGCACTGGGTAATGCCGGGTCCCAGGCGGCCGGTCTATGGGAGTTTTTAAAGGACGGGGTGATGACCAAACATTTGCACCCGGGAAAAGCAGCGATGAATGGTTTGTTGGCGGTTTTTCTGGCCGAACAGGGTTTTACCGGAGCGAAGCAGATCCTTGAAGGAGAGAAAGGTTTTTTTAAAGCAACAGCCAGTGAATATTTCCCCGAGAGGGTTACTGCCGGCTTGCAGCGGGAATACCGTATTCTGGATAATAGTTACAAGGTTTACCCTTCCTGCCGACATACCCACAGCAGTGTAGATTTGGCTCTAAAATTGGTTTCCGAAGGTCTTGATCCGGAGGAAATCTCGGAGGTTTTGATAAAAACCTACAATCATGCTCAGGACCTTGTGGGCGGGGCCGACTTCGAAACACCTTATAAAGCAAAGTTCAGCCTGCCTTATTGTGTGGCTGCCGCCATGGCAGACATGAAGCTTGATCTAAGCAGTTTCGATTTTTCTGTTCCGCCTGATCCCATGATTATTGAACTGGCATCCCGCTGCCGGGTCGTTGTTGATCCGGAACTGGAAAATCTTTACCCGGAGCGCTGGGCAGCGGTTATCGAGGTTAAGTTGAAAAACGGCCGGGTAATCAAAGATCGCACCGACTTCCCCCGGGGCGATCCGGAGAACCCTGCCAGTGCTGAAGATATCCGAAATAAATTTATTCAACTATCAAGCCTGGTATGGAACAGTGAAAAAGTAAACCAGACCCTTGAACTTTTAGAGACCCTGGAAAACCTCGACCGGGTTGATGTACTATTTGACTAACTATCATGCTGTAAGGAGATGAACAGATGGCCGAATTAATCCCAATTCATTACCTGGGTAAGAAACACCTGGTCCCTGAAGGGGTAACGATTATGAGCGCTGTTGAGCATTCGGGACACCGTTTAATAAG
>PWUG01000362.1 GCA_003562605.1 Syntrophomonadaceae bacterium
CGAGGGCAAGATAAAACTGGTTGCTATCGAAAATGATGAACCGGAATTGGAAGTATTTGATACGGGGCTTTCAGATATAAACAATATCGAATTCATTTTTGATGGCAGATACCTAGCTATGGAAAGTTACTATATGTACGATATAGAAGGATACTGGTTGGAATTTTTCGACAGGCAAACCGGAGAACTGGTAGAACTTGAAAACGATTATCTCCCCTCGATGTATTCAAAAACTGATCAAGGAGAGATGGTGTTTAATAAAGTAGAAGAAAAAAAAGATTCTAGACCCGTTTTGACACCCGTTTTGCTAAATAATAACTTAGAAAAAGTGCAAAGTATAGATTTACCGCCGGGTGTGTTCCGCTTAGGTGACATGTGGTGCGTGCTTGGAAGAAACCAGGAGGGCTACCCTCTGTATAAAGTGGATTTTGAGTAGCCTTATTCAAACCTGTCTATTAACTTGCCTGAGCAAACTTAATACTCAGGTTTTAAAATAGACGGAGGATCGGCCGGCGAAAGAGCCGATTGTAGGAAGGTGGTCCTTCGCTGCCGGCCGCGGCAATGGGGCCTGGAGGCCTCGCGAATCAGGAAAGCGAAAATTACGGGGATGCGGTCAAAGATAAAGCGCACCCCGCTTAAACTTTGTCGTACAGGAAAGCTTCGGCCCTTCCGGTTGCCCTTCACTCCGGCCTGGCTGCGCATAGGACGCTTCGCCGGGCCTGCACTCCCGGCCAACCCGCAGGGCCTCCGCTAAAAGATAAAACCTTTTTGCGGTCAAAGATATGCTGGCTCCTGGCTAAAAAAAACACGGCCAGGCCCCGGCATAACTTTGTCGACAATGCTCCGGTTTTTGCCAGTGCGCCCCCGCTCCAGCAAGGCTGCACAGCGCGCAGCCCTTAATCAGGTAGGGATGGAAAAAAAGCTTTTCTTGCCTGTGATATACTTAAAGAAGGCAATATTTCTTTAGCTGGGAGGGCTTAAGGTGTTAGCTGTTAAGAAAAGAATTGAAAAAGACGGCCGGATTGAATTAGGCGATTTATTAAAATCAACTAAAATCAAGCCAGGTGACTGGGTGGAAATTATCCCTTCGAAGAATAAGATAATTATACAGATATCGAAACGGGCCAAACCTAAAGGAGCTATCAGGGCAGCTGCCGGCATTTTAAAAAATCAACCTGAACTGGTGGAGGAGATGCTGCTAACCAGGGAGGCAGAAGATGACCGCACAGGAACCAGCCTTTAAAAAAGTATTAGTCGACACCAATATCATTATCTATGTTCTCAAGGGAGTAGACCCGGCCATTAAGGCGATGGAGGGCTTCGAACAGGCTGATGTCGACATATATTATTCAACAATTATAGAAGCCGAGCTGTTTTCGTTTCATCAATTAACGGAAAAACAGAAAGACAAAATCCGTGATATTCTGAACCTTGGTGAAATAATAGAAGTAGATTCTGTGGTTGCCCTCCAGGCGGCAGAATTTCGTGCTTTAAGCCGAAAAGAATACGAGCGCAAACTAAAATTACCCGATGCGCTGGTCGCTGCTACGGCATTTATAAATTCTGCCGTATTAATCACCCGCAATGTGAGGGATTTTTCTCATTTAGAAGAACATGGTTTGAAAGTCTGGAGTCCTTTTGAAGGGGATTAAAGTATGAGTGAGGGCTGTTTATAAGATAACAGGGATAGTAAGGGGCTTGATGCTATACCCGGCAAATCACGGGCTGTAAGTTGCAATGAGCCTTAATCCTCTGTGCCTTTTGTCCCGGGCCCGGCAATAGCGATTTCTTCGCTTGTATCTTCAAACAAAACATCAAACTTAAACCCGAGCCTATGCGATATTTTCCATAGTTGTTCGACGGTATAATTATAATCGCCGCTTTCAAGCTTTGAAATCATGGCCTGGGTTACGCCGAGTTTTTCGGCAAGCTTTTTCTGGCTAAGATTGTGCTTAATCCTGTACTTAAAAATAGCTGTAGATATCTTGTAATAGATATCATAAAGCTCCTCGCTTCTACGGCCTTCTTCACCGCTCAACTTGTAGTAGGTCTCCCAGGCAGTCGGCAATTGGCGGATGTCAATCATCCTCCAGTCCCTCCCTAATTTCTCCTAATCTCTTTAATGCAATCGGAATAGCAGCCTTATAGCTTTCGCTTTTTTTCTTTCGCTCTTTTTCTGTAGTTTGTTTGTATATACTACTCGATATGGGCTACAAATTGAACTGCATTATTAAGCTGTTTTTTCGCTTCTTCCCTTGATACAACATAGAAGTCCTGATAGTCGCATTTTAGGCGGATATCGAAAGCCGCGGCCAGCATTTTATAAAGACTTTTGTCAATTTGCCCGGTAGCAATATATTTCTGGTTAAAGAACGCAATAATCGCTGAATGTCTTTTAGCATCAAACAGATCATGTGCAAGCAAGGCTCTTGAAGCATGGAAAAAAGCGTAATAGGACCGGTTGACCGATTGAGACATTTTATCGTGCTCCAGGTTCAGCGCTGCTGTTTGTAGCTCCTCTTTGGCCTTGCCCAGGCGGTATTCTGAAAGGGTTCTAATCTTGTCATCCATATAGTGTGACCCCTTCGGTCACAATATTTGTAAAGTAAGGTAATGTGTCGACCCATTCATCGAAGAATTCAATATTATTTTTTACAACCGAAACAAAGATCCCATAACGGGTAGTCAAATCAACGGTAAGCTCGAGCACAGCATCATCATACTTGTAGATATCATTTTCTTTTAAATCCAGTAAAATCATTAAATCCAGGTCAGATCCCGACTCTTGCTGTTCTCTGACATATGAGCCATAGAGGATGATTTTTTTTAAGCTTTGACCGTATATTTGCTTAAGGCCGTTTTCAAGTTCTTCCAATAAATCGGACAGCTGGCCATCTTTGATAATCTTATTTGTTTTCATGCAGACACCTCCAAGTATTTATAACAAGAAGCACGAGGTTTTATTGATTTTACCATAAAAATTCTGATGCTGGATTTCCTGTTAGCCTGAATATGACTCGTCTGGTAATCAGAATATGTTCCTTTATTGCCCACCAAAACGATATCCTTCAGAACCACTCTGAGTGTAATGTTTTCAGGCTGGCACATGGTGTATACTGCTCACTCTCCAATGATATACTTTTTAGAGCAAAAAGGCTTTGTTGCTAGACGCTACAATATCTCAGCAAAACGTCCCGAATCTCTCCCGGTTCCCTTACCACAGCTGATCGCCATTGCCCAAAGCCGCCGTGGGAGTTTACAGCCTGAACCCACTCAGCCAGATAATTTTGTTTTACCTTGTCCTGCTCTGTTTCCTGGCCCTTGGTTTCCAAAACCAGCATATCGCCGCTTGTTAACCTAATTAGAAAATCTGGGCGATATTTACGTACCACTCCGCGGTAAATGTAGAGTATTTCAAACCCCAGATGATCGTTTTTTACCCAGGCGGCCACGCGATCGCGCTCTAAAGATTCGCAGTCCCGATCGCCGAGCAAGTTGAGGGCCTCTTTGGCGTGCGCAAGCATATCCAGCATACCGGTTCGGTCGTCACGCACGCTCATACTGCACCTCCGCCGCGCCGAGCACCTCATCGCGAAAGCGCGGATTCAAGCCCTTGACCGTGTGCATCTCCACCTTATGGCCAAGCAGCCGGCTAAGCTCGGTTTCCATCCCCGCCAGCTTGATCAGCCCCACTTGGGCCTTGTGCTCGAACTCCACCAGCACATCCACATCGCTGCCCTGGCCGAAATCGTTGCGCAGAACCGAACCAAAAAGGGCCAGCCTTTGTATCCCGTTGCGCCGGCAGAAGGCGGCGATCTGTTCCTGTGGTATGTCAATCTTCACACTCATGGCTACACCTCCTCCGGCGCAAACATCCGGGCCTTGAAGACCGGCTCCAGCGCCCTGGCGCCCGGGATGAAGGAATCTCCGTTGACGAAGACCTCATCCGCGTCTTCGGTCAGCTTCTGTTCGATGGCAAATTGTTTATCCCGCTCCAGGTCCTCTTTCTCCCAATCTTCCGTCTCGCGCCAGATCGCTGTCACCTGTCGGTTATCGATACGACCGCAATTGCAACGCGGATTGGTGCACCTGTCTGAGAATAATCGGCATGAACTATTGCGTTAACAAGGGCTTCTCTGACAGCTATAAGCGGAACATTCCAGACGTCTTTGCGCTGTAACTCTCCAAACCCTGCAGCCTGAGAGCTGTGTTTTTTAACAAAATCATAAGCTTTTTCTAGCGCTATCGGTAAATGCTCGTGGATTTCCATCTGATCAAGAATATTGGCTTTGCTCTTTCCCTGAAAACGACCGCACTGAATCCAGGCATCCGGGAAGTATTGTTCGCGAACCGGTCCGAACAATAGCACCCCGCCAACTGTCGGCACTAATCACCCCTGATGTCTGGCAAACAAGTTAAGGGTTTCGGCCTTATTTGAAGTCCATTCCTGAAGCTCGGAAAACAACCCGGAAGCAACCCGGAAGTCGATTGCTTCCGGGTTAACTTCCGGTATAGGTTCTTCGTCATAGGAGAGGTTTAAGGCTGTGCGTCGCATTTCGTTTATCAGCGCCATATCTGCTAAACGGTTTGTAGAACCTACTCTTACGTGCACCCCATTTTCAAG
This sequence comes from Syntrophomonadaceae bacterium, assembly GCA_003562605.1. Next base: position 4,625 of record PWUG01000362.1, read on the forward strand.
GCCACCTTCACTTAAGTAATGTGGCCGTGAACTGATGAGGAAAACTTCTACTGCCAGTAAGGTTTGCCCTTTCCAGTTTATAATCATCACGTCTGGTATGAGACGCGGCATAATTGAGTCGGCAATCAAGTTAGTAAGACGTTCTTCTTCTGCGAGCGGGTTTTCTATCCCCAGCACGGCCTTGGTATTATCCTCAATCCCGATTAATATTATTCCACCCGCTGTGTTAGCAAAGGCAGTAGTTGTTTTGAGTATGTTTCGCGGAGAAGATAAATCCCGTTTAAAATCTAAGGTTTTATTTTCATTGCGGGTCAGCAGTTCTTCGATTTTCACTAATTACTCCCTCCGAACATCTGTTTCAAACACATACTCATAAAGCATTCTTACTGCTGCGGAAACAACGTGGTATTTGCCCACGCCGGCCTTTTTAGATATTTCGTTTATCATTTTAATCTCATCTGGATCTAGCCAGTAAGTTTGCCGTTTGCGGTTTTCTTCCAGGCGGCGGACACTTGCACCCTGGACGGCTTTTTCTTTTATGTTATCCGCAGACGTTTGCGTAAACGTTTGCGGATGCGTAATTGCTTGCAATTTTGTTTTTGTTTCCGTTTTCGCCTTCGGTTTGGACTTTTTTTCTACGGGTTTACCAGCATCAGGCTTTTCTTCCCTTGAGTCTTTTATCTGCGGCAGAAACTCCTCAAGCGGGTTATAACCTGTTCGTGGTTTTTTGCTCATACCCGTGCCCCCTTCAGCAGCTCGTCAGACAGGGCGCTGTAGTCTTCTGCCCCCGGACTGATCGGTTTATAGGTAAAGATGTCCTGGCCAAAGCTCGGTGCTTCGGTAAGGCTTACGTTTATCCTGATAAGGGTATCAAAGACCTGATCGCCGAAATACGATTTAATCTGGTCAACGGTTTCACGGCTGTGTATTTTGCGCCCGTCGTACTGGGTGATCACCACACCAGTTAGCTCGAGGTCGGAATTAATGCGATTGCGGACAATTTCTACTACCTCCAACAGCTGAGATGTACCGTAGAGGGCCAGAAACTCGCTGGCTAGCGGGATGATATAGCCGCTTGCGGCCACCAGTGCGTTGATGGTTAGCAGGCCAAGGGACGGAGGGCAGTCAATCAGTATGAAGTCGTAGCGCTGGTCCAGCTCCTGTAAGGCCTCTTTAAGCAAAAACTCCCGGCCTGGTTTTGCTGACAGCTCTGTTTCTGAAGCGCTTAAGGCAAGATTTGCCGGCACCAGGTAAAGCCCATCGCCGGGCCGGTCCACCTGGAGCAGAACGTCGCTTATTGTAGCCTGTTCTTTAAGCACTTCATAGATTGTGTTTTCAAGTTCATGTGCGCGCATTCCGCAGGATACAGTCAGGTTGCCTTGCGGGTCTATGTCCACCAGCACCACCTTGTGGCCCATGTCAGCCAGGGCCGCGCCCAGGTTGGCAGTTGTTGTAGTTTTGCCTACTCCGCCTTTTTGGTTTGCGAATGCGATTGTTTTCATTTGGGTGCCTCCGTTAAACCATAATTATTTATCTCTTGTAATTACGTTTGCGAAAACGTTTGCAATTACGTTTTTTAAATCGCGTACACTTCCGCTCGCACATGCAAAAACTAAAGCCGATTAACCGCTTTTCTTTTCTGTAACAATGCCATTTTGCACAAACTGCTCCAGCTCCGCTTCATGAATGCGCCATATATTTCCGCCGAGTTTAAACCCTTTCAGCTTGCCTTCGCGCAGCCATTTGCGGACCACAACCCCGCTTACGTTATATTTTTTAGCCACTTCATCAGGGCTGTAATAGCGTTCACCCACCACTGCCGCCTCCCTGTTTTTCTTGTAGTCAGATGCTTAACCGCAAGACGCTGTTCCTTATTTGTTGTCAGTATAATTGATATCTGTGACATTGTCACTATATTTGACGCGGTCTGTTAAGATTCCTGCTATGAATCAAACCTGGTGAAATAAAAAACGGCAACCGCAGTAAAGAATGCCGGGCAGCTGCTGTATAGATATAGTTATGGAAATAGATAAGCTGGAGTGGTCTCGACTCCAGCTTATCTGTTTCCATTGGTCTCAATGCAATGCATCTTTATTTCCGTTAAAAGTTACCGAAACTCGATATGCAGCTCTTTATTTAAGCCTTTTGCTACCTTTTTCAGGGAGCCTAAGCTCGGATTGCATGTTCCCCGTTCCAGCCTGCTGATATTGCCTTGTTTAATACCGGTTCGCTCAGCGAGCTCTTTCTGGGTCATGTTTAGTTCGTTGCGCGCAAGAATGATTTGCCGAATAATCTCGTATTC
>PWUG01000268.1 GCA_003562605.1 Syntrophomonadaceae bacterium
GGATACGGTAATAAAAGGTATTAATGTCAAACACGGACAATTCCTGGGTTTGTCCGGAGATGAAATCCTTATATCCAATCAGAAGCTCGACCAGGCTGCCCTTAGCCTCGCTAAAGAAATCATTGCTGGCGATAACGATATCATCACTATCTTCTACGGTCAGAATGTACGTCACAAAGATGCTTTCGCGCTGGCCGCGATCATCGAAAAAGAATATCCAAGCCTGGAAGTTGAACTGCAATATGGCGGACAGCCGATATATTTCTACATCTTTTCAGTTGAATAGTTATGAATAGTTAGTTTCGCCCGATGTGCACCGGGGGCAGAGACCATAAGCCTCAATAATATGTTCTTTAATCTTAAAACGTGTGGCCTTTTCAATCCCACTGGCAATCAGCTGAAAATTGCAGCTTCCAAATTCGATTATGCAGCCGCATTTTTCGCAAACCAAATGATGATGGTGGTCATCGGGCCGGTTTAGTTCGTAGCGAAGATGGTTATTCCTTAAAGTAAGGGCTCTAAGGATCCCCAGTTCGCAATAAAGATCTACAGTGCGATATACTGTAGCCATACCAATACCCGGCGTTTCAGCTCTTATGCCTTCAAATATTTCCTGCACACCGGGATGACCTTTTACCCTGACCAGATATTCAATAATCGCCAGACGGGGTCCGGTTAATTTATTACCCTTACGGCGCAATTCTTCCTTTACATTCAGTAAGAATTTATCCTCCATATCGAGCCTCCAGTAAAAGGTATGAAAAACAAAGACCATTCCGCAGCCTTTTATAACGGAAGTCTGTTTCGGCGGTATTTCTCCAGCAGAGGCTTTACGGCCATGGTACCGGCAAAAACAACCGCCAGGACAAGTACAATCGCCGCACCTGGCGGTACCGGGTAATAATAAGAAACCATAAGGCCGCCAAAACTGCCTGTCAGGCCAACTGTAAGCGACAGAAAAAACATGCTCCGGTAATTCTTGCTCAGGCGGTAAGCAGTAGCTCCGGGAATTACAATCAGGGCTGCTACCAGCACCACCCCTACCAGTTGAATCGACACCATTATTGTCAACCCTATTGCAGCCAGTAAACCCATATAAAGAGGCCCGACCGGAAGGCCGCCTGCCTCTGCCATTTCTTCGTCAAAACAGATTGCCAGCAGCTCTTTAAAAAAAAGTAAAACAAACAAGAGGATAATGCCCAGGGCCAGGGACATCAAAATCAGATCTCTAACCGATACCGAAAGAATATTGCCGAAAAGCAGGCCAAACAGTTCGGGATAATAACCTTTAAAGGTACTGATCAGAGCAATCCCTAAAGCCATGCCCGACGCATAGAAAATACCGATTACTGTATCTTCACTGATCTTGCCAATGCGGGCGATATAGCCGGTACTCATAGAAGTTCCTACCGCAAAAATGGTTCCGGTCAGTACAGGGTCAATATTGGCAACCAGGCCAAGAGCAATGCCTCCCAGGGCAGTGTGCGAGATGCCTGCTCCCAGAAAAGAAAGCCTTTTCAGAACGACAAAAAATGATACAGTTGAACACAGTGTTCCGACCAGCAGCGCTGCAAACAGCGCTCTCTGCATAAAACCGTAAGCCAGCATATCACTCAATGCCAGCACCTCTCTTTATCTCCTCCGGTGCTCAAAAAATCAAACTGACACCGGTAAGCCTCGTCAAGGTGGGGGCTGCGCATAACATCGGCAGGCCGGCCGTGAATATGCATGGTCCGGTTAATACAAACCAGTTGGTCCGCCGCAGATGCGACTGAAATAAGATCATGTGAAACAAGGATTATTGTGAGGCCATTTTCTACTTTAAGTTTCTGAAGTAGTTCAATAAACCTTTGTTGGGCGGGAAAATCGAGCCCGGCATTAGGTTCGTCAAGGAGAAGCATGACGGGCCTTCGCACCAGGGAGCGAGCCAATAAAATACGCTGCTGTTCACCACCGGAAAGATCCTGAAAAGGTCGTCTCCTATAATATTCCATCCCTACAAACTGCAAAGCTTCACTTACTATTTTATCTTTATCATTCAGCCTGCGGAGTATGGTACCGGGTGCAAGCAGACCCGTCGCGACTACATCCGCTGCCGAAAGCGGAAAACGTCTTTCAAATGACTGGCGTTGAGGCATATAACCGATTTTTGGGCGAATTTCTTTCAGCCTGGCAATTGGAACACCGATCACGGTCAGGTTTCCTGTCCGGATCGGAACCAGGCCAAGAATAGCGCGCAGAAGTGTGGTTTTACCGGCACCGTTAGGGCCAATAATTCCGGTCATTTCGCCTGAGCGGGCGGAAAAAGTAATCCCTTCCAGGACTGCCTTTCCTGCCAGGCTTACACCCAGTCCCTCCGCTCTGATTAGATCTTCCAACTTGACCAACCTCCAAAGCTTAACCTACTCCATGGCTTCCCGAAAAGAAGCCAGGTTAAACTGCATCATCTTAATATACGATTCACGCCCGGGAAAATCTTCTCCTCCCAGGGGATCAACAACCTTTACTTTACTGCCGCTTTCTTCAGATATTCTATCAGCAAGCGCGGTGGGAAACTGGGCCTCAGCATAGATGGCCGCGATATCTTCATCTTTAATCATATCGACCAGATCCGCCAACCAGCCTGCAGATGGTTCCTGCCCGGGAAATTGCGCAATGACAGCTACTTCCTGCAAATTATAGCGGAGACCAAAGTACTGCCAGGCCGAATGAAAAGCGATAAAACTGCGACGGGAAAATACAGCGGTAACACTTTCAATCTCTTCATGCAGTGCGGTGAGGTCTTGATAGTATAAATCAAATTTTCTTTTGAAATACTCTTCATCATCAGGAGAAAGTAAAATAAGTTTTTTATGAATAGCCGGGCATATTTCATCTCGCATAATTATAGGGTCCAACCAGAAGTGGGGATCGTCAGGCCCGTGATGATGATCGCAATCTTCGTGGCCGTTATCATAATCATCGCAGTCGTGATTACATTCATCGTAGTCGTGATCATGATCATCACAATCATGATCATCCGTATCTGAATCATCGAGATGCCGGTAATGAGCAGGCTCAACGAGGGAAACCTCTTGTGACAGATCAAGCAGGATCAGCTTCGATCCGGATGCTTCTGCCAATTTCACAGCCCAATCGTCCAGACCGGCACCGATATGAACGAACAGTTGGGCCCTGTCTATCAGCCGGGCCTGCTCTACTGTAGGCTCATAAGTATGCGGGCTCGCCCCGGCCGGTAAAAGGTATGACACATTGACCTTTTCTCCACCCAGCTGAGCGATAATATCAGAGAGGGGATAGATTGTTGTCACTACATGGATCGGCGGGTCAGCTCCCTCGGATTCAACCTCATCTATGCCGCAACCACAAACAAATAAAAACATCATCAGGCAGGCGAAGATAAATGACGAATACTTTATCAAGATAGAGCACTCCCTATTCATAATATATCCCGGGATAGTCTATAGTGGCAGATATTATCCGGAATTCGAAACATTACTACTTGATAATAATTCTCAATTGGTTGTTCTGATTATATCATAGTTATGCTGCTATTTACTTATCACAATTACTAATATATTATTTGATTATAAATATTCATATAATGGAGGTTTAATCTTATGCCCTTCAAGCCAAAGCAAAAACCGGCCAATGCCTGCTTCTCTTCCGGACCCTGTGCCAAACACCCCGATTATAAGCTGGCAGCACTAAATAATGCGCCCCTTGGGCGTTCACACCGCAGCAGTATCGGTAAAGCACGCCTTAAAGAGGCTATAGATAAAACAAAAAAAATCCTCGGGCTTCCTGCAGACTACCTGCTTGGCATTGTCCCGGCCTCGGATACGGGAGCATTTGAAATGGCCATGTGGAACCTGCTTGGTGAGCGCGCAGTAGATGTAGCTTACTTTGAAGCCTTTGGTAAAACCTGGGCCGATGATATTGTTAAACAGCTTAAGTTGAAGGATGTCAACCTGATCAAAGCCGATTACGGCTTATTACCCGACCTATCCGCAATCAATTTCGATCATGATCTAGTCTTCACCTGGAACGGAACAACCAGCGGTGTTAAAATTCCTGACGGCAGTTTTATTCCTGACGATCGAAAAGGCCTTACACTTTGCGATGCCACCTCGGCCGTCTTTGCCATGGAAATCCCCTGGGGGAAAATAGATGTTGCTACATTTTCGTGGCAAAAAGTCCTGGGGGGTGAAGCTGCGCACGGCATACTGATATTATCTCCGCGTGCAGTGGAAAGAATTGAAAGTTATGATCCTCCCTGGCCCCTGCCGAAAGTTTTCCGCCTTAAAAAAGGCGATAAATTAATGGCTGAAATCTTTGAAGGTTCCACGATCAACACTCCATCAATGCTTTGCAACGAAGATTATCTCGATGCCCTGCAGTGGGCAGAAAGCATCGGCGGGCTTAGGGGCCTGATTAAACGCAGTGAAGATAATTTAAAGGTTATTGAAGCCTTTGTTGAAAAGCATGACTGGATTCACTTTCTCGCCTCCGACCCGGCAATTCGATCCAATACCAGTGTCTGCATGACAGTGGACCTGGAAGCGGACCAGCTCAAACAACTGGTCAAACTGCTCGAAGCAGAGGATGCAGCCTACGATATTGCCTCTTACCGTGATGCTCCGGGCGGAATACGCTTCTGGTGCGGCGCCACGGTAGAAAAAGAAAACCTCGAGAGAGCTATGGAGTGGCTTAAATGGGCTTACGATCAGGTCATATAATGACCGCCTGAGGAGGGAATAATTTTGCAAGAGGTTCAAGAAATAATCAAAATGATATGGCCGTTGCTCGTATTCCAATTTTTAATTTTCCTGTGGGCAGTAATTGACCTGATTAGGCGCAGCTTCGTGAAGCATCTGCCCAAATGGGCCTGGGCATTAATCATTATATTAGTTAATTTTTTCGGGCCAATCGCTTACCTGGTCTTCGGCAGAGGAGAGGAATAAGATTAACGGTTACGCAATTGAAGCTAAGGGATTAGCCAAGCAATTCGCCAACCACAAGGCCCTGGAGGGCATCGATTTAACTGTTCGGAGAGGCAGCGTGCATGGTTTTCTGGGTCCAAATGGAGCCGGCAAAACAACAGCAATCAAGATCATACTGGGCTTGATTGCCGCCAATGCCGGCAAAGTAATAGTCCTGGGGGAACGGCTCCAGTTCGGCCAAACCCAGAAATACCTGCAGTTTACCAACTATCTACCCCAGGACCCGGTCTTTCCGGAAGGGCTTACCGGCACTGAGGCACTGGCTCTTGTGGCCGACATTTATAAGCTCGATTACAGGAACAGCCGATCAAGAATAAAACGCCTGCTGGATTACTTTCAGCTCGGTGACGCCGCCAAACGCAAGGTAGGAGTCTATTCACGCGGTATGCAACAGCGCTTGGGCATTGCCGCTGCTCTGCTTACTGAGCCGGAGCTGTTCATTCTCGACGAACCGGTGTCGGCTCTTGACCCGGAGGGAAGACGTAGGGTCCTCGAAATCATAACCAGGTTAAAAGGGCGCGCCACCGTATTCTTTTCGAGCCATATACTTGCCGACGTTGAAAGAGTGTGCGATCACGTTACCATCATCGACCAGGGCCGTAAACTGCTCGAAACCAGCACCGGCCAGCTTTTAAACCGCTATGCCATGGAGCAATATATAGTTGCTGTCAAACCGGAGCAGCGTAAAAAGGCAGTTGCCCTGATTCGTAAAAACAGCTCGGTACGGGAAGTAACCCTTCAAGGCGACAAACTGCTCGTTATCTCTGAACCGGGCGAAGCAGTCGCCATGGCTGAAAAATTGCTGCCCATTTTAATCCAACAAGGTATTCTAGTTACTGAATTCATGCAGAACAGGTCCAACCTGGAAGAAGTCTTCTTCAGGGTCCTGGAGGAAAACCATAAGAGGAGTCAGGTCATATGACAAAACTGCTCCTTAATGAATTCCGCACGAATTGGCGGAGCTTCCGTTACCCGGCATTCCTCCTGGTGGTGCTTTTTTTCGCCCTGCTGGATCCCCCGATGATGGTATATATGGATGAAATATTAGGTTATTTCGCTGAAGGCATGGAGATAGTTATTCCGGAACCAACTCCCGAAGATGTTTTTGCCTCTTACCTTTCCGACGTTTCACAGATCGGGATCCTGGTTCTAATCTTCGTGATTATGGGCAGCGTTGCCCGGGAAAAATTAAGCGGCGTTGCAGGATGGATGCTGAGCAAACCAATCGGCCGCTGGCAATATTTGGCTGCTAAATTAATCGTCCATTACGCTGTTATCATAATTGGCCTGTTGGCCTGCAGCGCCCTCGCTTACCTCTACACCATGAGCCTGCTGGGAACGGTTCCCCTGGTCGAAGCCCTGTGGGGAACTTTGGCCCTGATAGCCTATATTATGCTCATCGCTACAGTTACCTTCACCTTTTCAACTATCCTCAACAGCCCGCTCCAGGCGGGCGGTTTAACCATCGGCATTTTCTTTCTAAGCGGAATTCTCAACCTGTTCATATCCAACACCGCTGCCGCTAAATACTACCCCAATACTCTTATCGGGGAATTAATGCCGCTTGTTAACGGAACTACAGGACCGGCCGATATAGCTGGGCCGCTTGCGGTTACCCTGGGGCTTTGTCTCCTGCTTGCCATTCTGGCCGGCGCCCGCTTTGCCCGTATGGAATTATAAAAAATATTAAAGGAGTTCCCTTCGATATCAGGCAGGGTGAAATCAACTAATGAATTAGGGCCGATTGAACCATTTAAGAATTTATTTTTTTCACAAGCAGTTCATTAACCAGCTGCGGGTTGGCCTTGCCTTTGGTTTCCTTCATCACCTGGCCAACCAGAAA
>PWUG01000427.1 GCA_003562605.1 Syntrophomonadaceae bacterium
AAATCACTAAGTCCGGTTTCTTCATCGCAAATAACGTCTTCATCATCGCATGAACGTTTCTCTTCCCTTTCAAGCTCTTCCCGTCGCTCTTCGTCGGCTGTCTTTTTGCCACCCACCCAGCGATCCATAACCAGGCAGGCAGTCAGATCACCGGTTACATTAACAGCGGTACGGCTCATATCAAGAATGCGGTCGACGCCGATTATCAGGGCAACGCCGGAAGCGGGAATGCCGACAGCATTTAAAACCATGGCCAAGATCACTATACCCACACCGGGAGTGGCCGGGGAACCGATCGACGCACCCACAGTTGTAACCAGGATCAAAAGCAAAGCCGGGATCCCCAGCTCTACATTATATACCTGGGCCAGGAAAACAGTTGCCGCTGCCTGGTATAAGGCAGTTCCGTCCATATTGATACTCGCACCCAGCGGTATCAGGAACTGCGAAATCGAGGGGCGCACGCCAAGTTTATCTTCAGCAGTTTGCATCGATAAAGGCATCACCGCAGCCGAGCTGGAAGTAGAAAAAGCGAGCAGCTGGACTTCCCGCACAGCTGTAAGAAAGCGCCAGGGATTAAATCGAACTATCAGGGTAACAATTGCCAGGTAAACAATTATCATCAGCGCTAAGCCAAATAGTACCGTTCCCACGTATACTGCCATGCCGAGCAAGGCCTCAAAGCCGATCCTGATCGTTATTTGCGCCAGGAGGCCGAATACCGCCAGCGGCGCGAGGTACATGGCCCAGCGTACAACGGTCATGCAGACCTCCTGCAGCGATCCCATCAGGCTTAAAATCGGTTGAGCCTGGCGGGGCGGCATCGCCACCAGGGCTAAACCTATAATAACGGCAAATAGGACCACCTGGAGCATTTCCCGCTCGACCATCGAACCTAAAGGATTTTCCGGGATTAAGCTGACAACAATACCCGGCAGTGTGCCGACATCAGAGCTATCCGGCGCATCGTCATTTGCAGGAACAATATCTTCCGGATCAACCGTCACTTCGGTAAAGTCGGCATCGATATAATGACCGGGCCCGATGATTATGCTTACACTTAACCCTATAGTAATTGCTATCGATGTAGTCAATAGAAAATAAATGACCAGCCTGATACCAATCTTTTTGAGCTGATCCAGATCATCGCTTGAAGCCAGCCCGCGGATAACCGAAGCGAAAATCAATGGGACCACGATCATCTGGATTAACCCAAGAAAAAGGTTACCGGGAAGCGCCATCCAGCTGGCGGTTAGCTCGGCAGTCTCTTTCCCCACCAGGCCTGTCTGGGGCGAAATTAGCACTCCGGTTGCCAGCCCTAAAAACATGGCTATTATAATTTTCAGCCAGAGGCGTCCTTTGATCATTCCCTGCAGATGTTGAACCAGGCTTGTCAGGGGTTTGGGGTGAATCATTTCTAAGTATTGTCGCATCCTCTATTCTCCTCTCAATATGAGTTAGTAAGGTGCCGACGTGCCATGCGGGTTATCTGGTTTTATGAAGAAAAGAAAACAGGCTGTTATCATAAGCGCAGTAAAATTCATTTTCAGCTGGTATATACCATTTTTCGAAACAACTCATCTAAGGAAACCGAGGCAAATGTTGAAGCGTAATCGGCCATGGCATAAGGAATGATCAGCTCATTGTTGTGAATGATCGCCCCACAGGAATAAAGAACATTGGGCACATAGCCTTCCCGCTCTTCATCATTAGGCCTCATAAGTGGTTCGCTGGTTTGAGCTAAAACTTTTGTCGGATTATCCAGATCAAGAAGTGTAACTCCGAGGCTGTACCTGCGCATCGGTCCCACCCCGTGGGTTAATAATATCCACCCCTTTTCTGTTTCAATGGGTGAACCGCAATTGCCTATCTGGATAAACTGCCAGGGGTATTTTGGCTCCTGAATAATTGCCGCATTCCGCCATAAGTGGATATCATCAGAAAACATAATATAGTTATTGACCCCGTCTATACGCGAAACCATGACATATTTATTATTAATTTTCCGCGGAAACAAAGCTACTCCCTTATTCTGGGCAAATTCACCGTTAATGGGCATAATTTTGAAATGGTAAAAATCTTTGGTTTCTATTAACTTGGGTAATATCGTGAACCCGTTATATGCCGTATAAGTTGCATAATAGATGACGGAACCGTCATCGTCTGTAAATTTAACAAAACGGGCATCTTCGATACCGTTACTTTCAGAGTTGGATATTGGATAGATCACTCTTTCCGAAATGGCCGTATCGAGAGAAAAAGTTATTTCATAGTGCGAGTTGGCCAACCACTTAATGTCATCAGCTACTTTTCTCTGGATCACATTCAAATTGTTTTTCTCAAGAGACCAGGCAATGCTGTCCTGAAGCTCACCATAGGTAAACTGATCACCCAGGCGATCCATTGTCATGCCGATAAGATTCTTTTGGACTTTCATTTCGGATAGTTTCTCCAGGAATGCCTTCTTGTCATAAATGTGTCTTTTAACAGCTTCGGGGATATCCACCAAATCGCCCGGAGATATAAATTTCAGATTATTATTCTTGTCGATAACCCCGCTTCTGAAAACAATAGAAGAGATATGTCCCTCACCAGTGGCCCTGAAACTAACAATGACTCTTTTTTCATCTTCTCCAAGAGCAGTCTGGTCAGGATCTTCTACAATGGATGGATTAAAGAATGCTGCTGATTCAATTGAATATTCCATCGTAAAGTAAGAGCCTATGAGTAACTTTGTTTCTCGGGATAAAGATTCGGGGTCAACTTTCAAATGTTCGATAATATGTTTGACATTATTGAAATGCTTTTGAAATACTACCGATATGTTGCGGTGGCGCTGGGAAAAGTTTGTTAAAACCCGGTTCAAGGTAAACCTGGTATCTTCGTCTGATAAAGCCAGTATTTTGGGGATAATGCTTTTAGCCCTCTCATCGCCCCCCGGTATAAAAAAACGGGCAATAACTCTTCTGGAGTCTGGTTCAAATCTGATATCTTTACGATCAACATTAATAGACAAATCTAGCTTCCCCCCACGCTTTAATCAATACTTTTATATTATAACAATGTTTAGCATCCTTGAACACAAATAAAAAAAAATTTTGGATAAGATGTACCGGGCAATCTTTAAGAGGGGGGTTCCGTCTTTTCAGTTAAACCGCAGAAACAGATTATCAGGCCGGCAAAACGGTAAAGCAGTTCCGAAAAACGGCATTGGGCAACGAACCCCGGGTTGTAATGGCACAGATAATTCTGACATGAAAAGTGCCGGAGAATAATCTCCCCGGCACCAAATATAGCTGGTTATTTTTCCTGATTCTTAAAATAGATCGAACCAGTTTAATTTTACTGTTACATAATTTAGCATATTATCCATTAAAAAGGATTCGCGGATATCTGCCAATCCGGTAACTGTCATATCTTCCATCACGTAACCATGGGACTCCGGGCTACTAATACTAATATAACGCTTGGTTTCACCGGATGAAGTATAAGCACGCTGCTCGATATTGAAATAGTTTATCATTTCACCGGTTTCTTGATCAAGTTTATATGCCGCCTCAAATGATTGATTGAGAGTTCCTTCATGCCCCGGATCTGCAGAAACACCCACTGCCCATACCTGATCACTTACAGGCTCAAAATTCTGATTAGGCTGATTTGCAGATGTCGTACCGGTAAAAGTAAAAGCGGTTGAAAAAAGGCCAAGCGCTAAAACTGCAATCAGAATCGGCACTACCCTGGAATATTTTTTCATGATTTTCAAAGCTCCTTTTGTCTCAAACTACTGTAATTTTTATTTGCAATCGGCACAGCATCTTACTCCTATGATTCTACCACATAAAAAGTATTATGTCAACCTCGGGCAAACATCCTCAGTTTGATCATTAGCTTACAAAAACTCAGTCTATCCTTGTTAAAACAATATTTTATCCATATCCAGGGATGAAGCCACCCTCAACAGTGGTTCTAAAGGATTTCGCCGGTAAACCGCCAGGATCTTTTCATGATTGCTCTCGGGATAAGCAGCAGTGCAATCTTCCAGTATTACCACCTTGAAATCATGGCACAGGGCATCCATCACTGTAGCCAGAACACAAAAACCTGTGGCGATGCCGGCCACCGCACAAAGAGTTACATTTTGCCCGTGCAGGTTTTTTTCAAGACGCGTCTGGAAAAAAGCTGAGAATTTTGGTTTGGCAAGCCAGGTGTCAGTTTCCGGCCGGTAATCGAGCCCTTCTGCAATCTCGGCACCGCGGGTGCCTGCCAGTGAATGGGGTTTCAGGCGGCCGCTAAAAATAAAATCCTGTTCGTGATAAGCATCAGTCGCAAATATTACAGGCCAGCCCTGTTTCCTGAAGACAGCAATCAATGCATTGATGGGCGCTATGATCCGGGCTGCGTAAGGTGTAATCGGAAGCGGATGATCGGGATCCAGGTTATCTTTCACCATGTCAATTATAAGCAGAGCAGGCTTTTCAGATTCTTCCAAAATAAATCCCTCCAATTTTGAACCCGTTTAAAATAAAGCGGCCGGTTTATGCAATCTTTTTACACCATCAATCCCCGGGGGTTTTTCTTCTGATCACAGCGTCCTTACTTATGCTCTTTTGACCTGAATCTCCCAATGGAACATTAACCACGTAGCCGTTGTGAGCTTGATCCAAAATCTTTCCGGTCTCCTTATCTGTGATCTGCTCTACCCTGACCTTAATAATATGCGGGCGGTCGTGATCAAGAATTTCCAGAACATCACCCACTGCAAACCTGTTCCGGGCGTTTATTTGCATGCTTCTGCTTTCAAGGTTATGTTCATCCACAGTGCCTACAAAATCATAACCCCGGATATATGCTGCATCTACGGTATATTCGGTATCATCTCCCTTTTCAGGCAGGTAAAAACCGGTGGTGTAAGGCCGGTGAGACACTTTAGTCAGCTCGTCAAGCCATTCAGGGTTGAACCGGTACCGTCCGCCGGCTTCATTAAAGCTGTCCAAAGCGGTCCTGTAAATCCTTGTAACCGCAGCAACATAGTAAGCAGTCTTCATACGCCCCTCAATTTTTAAACTGTCAACCCCGGCAGCAGCCAGCTGTGGAATATGTTCAATCATGCAGAGATCCCTGGAATTTAAGATGTATGTGCCACGGGTATCCTCATGAATTATCTGCTCTTCCTGGCGGGTAGTTTCTTTTAAGCGGTACTCCCAGCGGCAGGGTTGAGTACAATGACCTAGATTGGCAGAACGGTCATTCAGAAACTTCGATAACAGGCAACGCCCTGAATAGGCGATGCACATTGCCCCGTGAACAAAAGCTTCCAACTCAATCTCCGGAACTTTTTTCCTGATCGCGCTGATTTGGGACAGGTTTAGCTCCCGGGCCAGCACAATCCGATCTACGCCATTGTTAAGCCAAAACCTGACACTTTCGCTGTTTGTAGTGTTGGCCTGGGTGCTCAGATGAATTTTAATGTCGGTTCTAAGCTGACGTATCCTGTCCATAATTCCGGGATCAGAAACAATAACAGCATCAATATCGAGCACCATGGCCTGCTTAAAATAAGCAATCATCTCTTCTATATCTTCATCGAAGGGGAAAATGTTCATCGCCAGATAAACCCGACAGCTGTGAGCATGGGCAAAACGGATCCCTTCAGCCAGCTCACTTAAGGAGAAAGAAGTTTCAGGTGCCCTTAAAGAATAAGAACCGGCGCCGCAGTAAACTGCGTCGGCTCCAAAACGAACCGCCATTTTCAGTTTTTCAAGGTTTCCTGCCGGCGCTAAAAGTTCCATGCTTAGATTATACCGCAAAGGAGTTTAAAGGGAAAAACTGCCCGATAAGTTTAGTTGACTTGTATTTAAAAATTATGATATTGTTTCTCCATTAAAACCTATTTATATTTAAAAATAATGGAGGCAAACATGCAGCATCAAGGAATTGACCATTACCGGGAAGCGGCCAAACGTTCTGCACAGTGGCATCAAAACTACATAAATGAAATGAAAAAATGCAGGTTTGATACCATCGCCGTGCATGGTGTCTATTCAATGCAGGAGTCGATAGATTTCAACCAGGGTTCGATCATCGAACCGGTTTACATGTCCACTTCGCAGGCTTATCGTGATTCAGACGAGATGGAAGCGGCACTTTCATACCAAATCCCAACCTGGTGTTATTCACGCATTGCTAATCCGAGCATTTACTACCTCGAGGGTGTCCTGGCACTTCTGGAAGGTTACAGCGCTGATATTGAAACTTCCTGCATAGCTACAGCGTCTGGTATGGCTGCAATTCAAACAGCTGTTGATCCTTTTCTTCTCCCCGATCCGAAAGACCCGGCAAAACCTGTCAATTTTGTAGCGGCAACGCAGCTTTACGGAGGCACCTTTCAGCAATTCGCAACCAGGAAAGATCAAGAGCGGCAGATTTCATGGCGCAAAGTGATCAACGCCAACGACATCAGTGAATGGGAGAAGCAGATCGATGATAATACCCGTTTCCTTTATGGAGAAATGCCCAGCAACCCGGGCCAGGCATTTTTCGACCTCAAAAAGGTAATTGCCCTTGCTCACAAGCACGGCATCCCGGTAATTGTCGACAGCACAGTAGCAACACCCGCACTGCTGCGGCCGCTTGCGCTCGGCGCCGATATCGTGGTGCAGTCGGTATCAAAAACCCTAAGTACCAGTGGTTTTGGCATTGCCGGAGCAGTAATTTCACGCAAAAACTTAACATGCAAAGTAGACAACCCCGAGCTGAAGGCTGACTTTGCCATGTATTGCAAAACATTACCCAACCGTGACAA
>PWUG01000397.1 GCA_003562605.1 Syntrophomonadaceae bacterium
TAATTGCGGCATTATAGTGTTCGAGCAGATAGCTGATGATATAGACGCCGGCAAGCGCTCCCCCTATCACCCCGCCAAGCAAAGGCAGGTAAGGTTTAATCCGCAGGCTGGAAAGATCTTCGATAAACTGGCGGTAAAAACCGAGAATGAGGATTACAGTTCCGGCGCTCAGGCCGGGAAGGATTAAAGCCACCCCGATGAAGGCTCCCTGCAGCAGTTTAAGGATCACATTTTCTCCTTTGTTCAGCGAATATCACTTAAACGGACTGTGCTATCTTCGCCATCAGCTCATTTTATCCCTTTCAGAGGTCAATATTTTTAACCTTTGGAAAGCTTTTTATCTCGTCTTCTCAACTATAACCCCTTTATTAATGATCGAAAAGTGATATGATAAGTGTAAGGGTGGTTAAGCTGGTAATGGATCAATTCAAGGCAGTTCACTACGGCAGTGATGTTAAGGTGATCGGGGTTGTTTCCGATACGCACATCCCTACCCGGGGGCATTCTTTACCGGCTGAGCTGTTCAGGCTGTTTGAAGGGGTGCAGCTAATCCTCCATGCCGGAGACCTGGTTGATGAAAAGGTTATCGACGAATTGCGGGCCCTTGCTCCGGTTGAGGCGGTAGCAGGAAATATGGATCCGATTCACCTGAAAAACCGCCTGGGTCGTTTTAAGCTTGTCAATATCGGAACAGTTGGTATTGGAATGCTGCACGGAGATCTTAGGGGGCGCAGGATTAGTTTCGATCGGGTCAAAGATATTTTCCACCCGGAACAGCCCAGGGCCATTGTGTTCGGACATTTGCATGAACCGGTGGTCAAGGAGGTGGAAGGCGTTCTTTATTTTAACCCCGGCTCACTGATCGACCCGCGCCGGACTCCCCGGCCATCATGCGGACGTCTGCTGATTAACGGGTCCGATATCAGCGGTGAAATAATCTATATCGGTTAAATGAGGAGGTGGAATTATGGAACCGGGAAAAGAAAATGAACTGAAAGAAAGAATTTTATTTGAGGCAGAAGGGCTGAAATTGCCCTGCAAAAAAGCTTTTTCCATTGCTTCGGAAGTAGGCTGCCCCCTGGCCGATGTTGGCAAGAAATGCAACGAAACCGGAATTAAGGTTGTCGGCTGCCAGTTAGGCTGCTTTTAATCAGTTCAATCAGTAAATTTACGATATTCGAAGTAAATAGAAGATATATTAAGTATGAGGTTAAATATCTACTATAAATATGATGGCAGGCTATATACAGCCTGCCGTTCTATTTGCCCGACTAACACCTTTGCAGTATTATTAGATACAGTATCATTAGCACTCACTCGTTGAGAGTGCTGCTAAGAAGACAAAAATCATTAAAGGAGGCAGGTTGAATGAACCTCAAACCATTATCAGACAGGGTTATTGTCAAGGTATTGGAGGCTGACGAGAAGACAGCCAGCGGTATTGTTATCCCGGACAAGGCTAAAGAAAAGCCGCAGGAAGGGAAAGTAATGGCTGTAGGCACAGGAAAAGTCCTTGATAACGGCACTAAGACCGAAATGGAAGTTAAGGTAGGGGATAAAATTATTTTTTCCCGCTATGCCGGAACCGAAGTTAAGGTAGACGGCGAAGAGTATTTGATTTTAAGGCAAGACGATATTTTGGCTCTCGTATAATTTATATCAGTAAGAAGGAGGTTAATAAGAATGGCTAAACAGATTATTTATGATGAAGAAGCCCGTCGTGCGCTGGAAAGAGGAGTTAACCAGCTGGCGAAAACAGTAACAGTAACACTAGGACCTAAAGGACGCAATGTTGTTTTAGACAAGAGGGTCGGTTCCCCCCAGATTACCAACGATGGTGTAACCATTGCCCGCGAAATTGAATTAGAAGATCCCTTTGAAAACATGGGTGCACAGCTGGTTAAAGAGGTGGCTACCAAGACCAACGATATCGCTGGTGACGGGACTACCACAGCAACACTGCTGGCCCAGGGAATTATTCGCGATGGCCTGAAAAACGTAGCTGCAGGCGCTAACCCGATGATCATGAAGCGCGGAATCGAAAAAGCTGTCGAAGTAGCGCTGCAAGAGCTGGAAAACATGAGCAAGCCTGTAGAAACAAAGGAAGACATTTCCCAGGTGGCCGCGATTTCGGCCGACGATGAAACTATCGGTGAGTTGGTTGCCGAAGCGATGGAGAAAGTCGGTAAAGACGGTGTTATCACGGTTGAGGAATCTAAAGGTTTTACCACCGACCTGAAAGTAGTCGAAGGTATGCAGTTTGACCGCGGCTATATTTCCCCTTACATGGTAACTGACACTGAAAAGATGGAAGCAGTTTTAGAGGAGCCCTTTATTCTTCTAACTGATCGCAAAGTGAGCAATATCCACGACCTGCTGCCGCTGCTGGAAAAAATTGTCCAAAAGGGCAAGCAGCTCCTGTTAATCGGCGAAGATGTCGAAGGTGAAGCGCTGGCTACGCTGGTAGTGAACAAACTGCGTGGGACTTTCACCTGCGTTGCTGTTAAAGCACCCGGTTTTGGCGATCGCCGCAAAGCGATGCTTGAAGATATCGCTGTTTTGACCGGCGGTGAAGTTATATCGGAAGACCTTGGCATTGAAATGAAAAATGTTGAAATTGAAATGCTCGGTCGTGCCCGCCAGGTGCGGATTAGCAAAGATGAGACCGTCATTGTGGACGGAGCCGGCGAAACCGCTGCGATCAAAAGCCGGATTGGCCAGCTTCGGGCCCAGATTGAAGACAGCACCTCCGATTTTGACCGCGAAAAACTGCAGGAACGCCTGGCCAAACTGGCCGGCGGTGTTGCCGTAATAGAAGTCGGGGCTGCAACCGAGACCGAAATGAAAGAGAAAAAGCTGCGCATCGAGGATGCCCTTTCGGCAACCCGTGCTGCTGTTGAAGAAGGCATTGTGCCCGGCGGTGGAATTGCCTACCTGAACGTTGCCGAAGCTTTCGGAAAGCTTGAAGAAGAGATGGACGGAGATGAAGCAACCGGTATGTTGATTGTCAAGCGGGCCCTGGAAGATCCGGTCCGGGTCATTGCCGATAACGCCGGTGCGGAAGGTTCCGTCGTTGTCGAGAAAATCAAGGCTATGGAAAAAGGCACTGGCTTCAACGCAATGACCGGCAAATTTGAAAACATGCTGGCTGCCGGTATTGTTGACCCGACGAAAGTTGCCCGTTCCGCAATCCAGAATGCGGCCAGTATTTCTGCCCTGTTCCTGACCACAGAAGCAGTGGTTACCGACCTCCCGGAAGAAAACAGCGGAGGCGGCATGGGCGGTGGAATGCCCGGCGGCGGAATGCCAATGATGTAAGAGCTGCAAGGTACCGGCATAAAGCCGGTTATATATAGAAAAGCTCCCTGCTGACGCAGGGGGCTTTCTTTTTTGGTTTTTTAGTACACAGGGACGGAGGTAGTGTACCATTTTCAGATTTTGGTACACTACCTCCGTCCCTGTGTACTAAATTTGTTCCTGTATTTGCAGCAGGTAATTTTGTGCTATCGACAACTGTTAGATAATAATCTATAATCTGTTTAATAATTTAAAAATATTTAGTTGTTTAAAAAAGCGGAGGTGGCCGATATTGATTGACTTTTCTTTAACCGACGAGCAGCTGGCAATACAACAAACGGCCAGGGATTTTGCCCGGAAAGAAATTGTTCCTGCAGCTGCGGAATATGATAGCAGCGGTAACTTTCCGCAAGATATTATTAATAAAGCTTTCAGGGCCGGACTGGTTTACGCTGCTGTTCCGGAGGAATACGGTGGGGGAGGTTTAAGCGCGCTCGATCAGCTGGTATTAGTTGAAGAGCTTGCAGCAGGTTGTTCCGGAATCTGCGCCTGCATTGCTATAAACAGCCTGGCAGCTATTCCGCTGGTCCATTTCGGCACTGAGAATCAGAAACAGAAGTATCTGGCTAAGGTATGTGCCGAAGAGAAGCTTTTAGCGCTCTGTGTCACCGAACCGGAAGCAGGATCAGATGTCTCGTCGATCGGTACAACGGCAAAGAAACAAGGTGATGGCTACTTAATTCGCGGAAATAAAACTTTTATCACCAACGGCGGGGTAGCGGACTACTATGTGGTTTTCGCCTCGGTGGATCGCTCACTGGGATACAAGGGAATTACCTGCTTCCTGGTGCCGCGGGAGACAGAGGGACTCTCCGTTGGGAAAAAAGAAGATAAAATGGGCCAGCGGGCCGCGAATACAACGGACGTAATATTTGACGATGTAATAATTCCGGTTGAGAACCGGATTGGCGAAGAAGGCCGGGGTTTTAAAATCATTATGCAGACCTTTAATCACTCCCGTCCCGGTGTCGGGGCTGCAGCAGTGGGTGTAGCCCGCAGCGCCATGGAACATGCCCTTAAATATGCCGGTGAGCGTGAACAGTTTGGCCTGCCGATTATGATGCACCAGGCGGTAATGTTTATGCTTGCTGATATGGCGAGAGATATAGAAGCGGGGCGCCTGCTGTCCTGGCAGGCGGCCTGGAAAACAGACCGGGGCCTTGATAATTCGAAAGAGGCCGCCATAGCGAAGGTATTCTGCGGAGATATGGTCATGCGGGTAACAACAGATGCAGCGCAGGTATTCGGTGGCTACGGTTACAGCAGGGAATACCCTGCAGAAAAGCTGATGCGCGACGCCAAGGTTTTCCAGATTTACGAAGGCACGACCCAGATTCAGCGTCTTCTGATCGGGCGTGCTCTTCTTAAGGAATATTTTTAAACAATAGAAAATTTTGCATATTTTTTTGAAGCAGCAAAAAGGAAATATGAAACCTGTGTAGAACTTACAAAATGTTAATCTTTTTTTCAAAGTGGGCGAGTATTCCTTGAAGATGAAAATGACAAAAAAAATGCGCAGTTTTTTATTTTTAACTGCATCCACACTGCTTGTGCTGACCATGTTAGGTCTGCAGTATTATACGAGCAGCTTTGTTTATGTGGTATTGCTCGATGATCTGGAACTTGGTACAGTCGAAGACGCAGAAGAAATTGAGCTCTTTGTGAGCAGCCTCACCGACCGTTGTGGGGAACTTTACGGAATGAGCCTGGAACCCGGTGAAAAAATAGCTTTGATAAAAGAGTTTCGGCCGGACTGTAAACCCGCCCCTGATATCGTGCAAAGAGCCATTAGACAGCAAATCTCTTTTAATACGATCGCCTATTTGATAAAAGTAAATGGTGAAGATTTGGTTCCGGTTGCTTCGGCTGAAGTTTTGGATGAAGTTGTTGATTCCCTTAAAGAAATGTACAGCAGCGAAAGCGGCTCTGCCAGGCTTCTTGATGTTTATATTTTGGAAGATTTGGATTTAGATGAGTGTAATATGCCCCTGGATGAAATTTTTACAGCTGAAGAGGTTGTTACACTGCTTACAGAACAGGATAGCGAACAGTCACTTTTTACATTAGCTAAGGTAGAATCATACCCACGCAGCACTATAAGCAGTCGTCATTCTTTTGACAGCGATAAAATTTTACCCCCCCCAATCATCAGAGAGGAAAGCGAGCAAAACAGCGGTTTAGGGGATTCCGCCATAAATGATATAAAAATCCGTGTTATAACTACGGAAGAGATTACGGTTCTTGAAACGATACCTTTTGAGATCGAATATATTGAATCTGAGGATAGGCAGCAGGAGCAAAATGAAATAGAAACTCCCGGGATCGATGGGCTAAAGGAAATTATATACCATATTACCCGTGAAAATGGAATTGAGATAGAGCAGACGCTGATGAGTGAAATAATCTTGGAAGAACCTGTAACCCAGGTTGTAAATATCCTGCCAGAACAGCCACAAGCTAAAGCCGTAACCCAATCGCAAACCAGGCCCACAATCAAGCCGCAAATTAAGACTATACCCAAGCCGCAGATTAAAGCACCGACCCTGCTTCCGACAAAGAGCAAATTACAGTCGCCTTCACTTGGCACTGATCGATTTGTATGGCCGGTCCAGGGTCAGGGTATTATTTATCCCGGCCGTGGCTTTAGTTCCAGTCACACCGGTATAGATATTCATATTGATCACGGCACCAATGTTTTGGCCGCAGACAGTGGTGTGGTCTGGTTTAACGGTTATGGAAGCACGCAGGGCAATTACCTGATTATACATCACGGCAGGTACTGGACTCTTTATTTGCATAACAGCGTGAACCTGGTCTCTAAAGGTGATCGGGTCTCCAAGGGCCAGGTTATTGCCAGAGTCGGCACAACCGGTCGTGCGATTGGGGCCCATTTACACTTTGAAGTGCGGGTTGATGACGGCACCGGGCAATGGAACTCCTATTATCAGCATAAACCGGTGGATCCGCTGCAATTCTATAACCGCAGAGAGTAAATGCAGTAGGGATAAGTTGAAGATATTTAGACAGTGGCAGCTTAAAACAATTTATTTGCTGAGGATGCCATCTTTTCTGTACAGGGGGTAATTTAACGATCAAAATAGATGCTTTTGCCGGTCGCCGAAATGGGCACGCCGATTGCCACTTCGCCCTTGATCATTCCGGCGCGAAGGGCGGCGACTCCGATCCTGTACATGATGCGGTTGTCGGCATTAAAAAGTGATGCTGTTTTAACTGCTGAGCCTAAGGCAATGCCCAGGTCGACCAGGCGCCAGGAGCAAAGCGGTCCCCTGAACTCGGGTCCTTCTTTTAAATTAGCCTCCATTTCAGCACAGGTATCGAAACCGCAGGCCCCGCAGTCCAAGCCGAGATAGACCGGTTTGAGGGAGGCCAACTCTCCTCCACTTAAGACTTTGAGCTCGATATA
>PWUG01000176.1 GCA_003562605.1 Syntrophomonadaceae bacterium
GCTGATAATCTTTAAATTATCAATGGTTCTATCAATATCGCCAAGGCAACGGCTTTTTAAATAGGCATAAGACATGTCAACACAGACCGAAATAATTGTTTTTGCATTGAATAAAAAATGCTTATAATTATTCTTTTCAATGTCGTGTTTTTCATTAATTATTCGATTCATCTTGTCTATTTTTTTCATTTTGTATCACTATAAAACACCAGGGCTGATAATTTTCTCCGTTGGGCGACTTGATGCCGGCCTCAATTATTTTTCTGATCGTTTTATTACTAAACTTCTTGTTGGTAAATTTTCTTATGCTCCTTCTTGATTTTATAATTTTATCTAAATAATTAACCATAATTATAGCGGTTTATTCCTATATTATAAATTATCTTTATTTATAAATAACGTCAATAAAGCAGCCTTTTTTAATAAAAAATTGCTCACTATTTTTTTACGATAATATATTGACTTGATCTTCCGCGCTGGTAGAATAAAATAAAGAATAATAATAAAATATAAAAAAATAATTATGCCTAAAAAAATTTTTATTATTTTAATATTAACAATAAGCTTAGGGTTGATGCTTTTTGGTCTGAGATGGGCCGAGCATGTTGAAGCTGGAACAGAGCATAATGTTTGGGGTTGGGCCTGGTCAGCAAAAGAAGTAAGTGGAACCGATGGCGGTATAGGTTGGATTAGTTTTAACGCAATTAATTGTGCCCCGGGCTGTGCAGGTTTAACTTGTGTTTCTGGCGGCGGACTAGGATGTCTTCCTGCTGGGACTATTTTTGCAAATCACGGAGTTAATATTGATGATGAAGGTAAATTTTCCGGTTATGCTTGGTCTTCAAGTATCGGCTGGATAAAGTTTGATCCTACAACATTCCCACCCGAAGCGCCGAATCATAGCGCTCAGGTTGATTTAAATACGCGAGAAGTGTCAGGCTGGGTTAGAGCTTGTGCAGCAGTAGAAAATAAAGGTACTTGTGAAGGATCTTCAGATCCAGCAGCCGGCGGCTGGGATGGTTGGATAAAGCTAAGAGGTATAACTACGGGCGTAGGCGACTATGGCGTTTCTATAAATACAACCCCTGATCCGAATGAATTTGAGGGTTGGGCCTGGGGAGGTGGCGGCCAATCAGCCGAATCAGCAATTATTGGCTGGATTAGTTTTAATTGCAATAATCCTGAAACTGGAAATGTTTGTCCATCCTCAAACTACAAAGTAATTACCGATTTTAGCTTTACTCCGCCTGTCAATCCACCTAATAAACCCAATGGTCTTGATATAACTTGGAATCATTGTGGTATTGAGGGGCTTTCTATCCCTAGATTTCACTGGAATTATTCTCATCCCGATAACGCAACGCAAACAGCCCGCCATATTCAAATTATTGGGTCAAGTTTTGATGAGATTTTTTCAGGCCCTGCCACCAGCTATGCCTTGAGTAATGTGTTAGATTATCTTAATTGGGGCCAAACTTATAATTGGAGAGTTAGAACTAGTGCTGCCGAAGGGGCGCCCTGGGATCCTTGGTCAGAATGGTCTGATGAGTATTCTTTCACTATGCCTGTCCATGCCCATCCTTGGGTTAATTTTAACTGGTCACCGGATCGGCCTGAAATGAATCAAGAAGTACAATTTAATGATATTTCAACGGCTTTTGGGGGAGCTTCTATGGCTGGATGGAACTGGATTTTTGAAGACGGAAATCCTATAGATTTAACTGGCCCAAATCCGACAACTACTTTCACCGCGATCAGGCCACTTCCGGGAAACAGAGTTGATCTTTATGCTTGTGACAATACTCCGATAGCCCAGGGGGGTCCGTATTGTTGTCCAAAATATAATCATGTAAGAATTACATTTCCCCTGCCTGATTATCGTGAAGTAAGGCCGCGTAGCCAACTGGATAATTTTTTGGCCAGATTGAGCAGTATTTTTACAGGATTTTAAAATAATTAGTAACAGGTTGCCTTAAGCTAAAGGTGTGGGGCAAAAGGTCGTTTTTAAAAAATAATTAAATTAAATCTATGGACTCAAAAAAAATTTTAATTGCCGCAGTTTTACTTATAGGGCTGGTTTTAGTTGCTATTTTTGTTATTGGCCGGCCAGCGGATCCAGAAGCGGAAGATTTTCAGCTAACCCCACCGGAAATATTTGAGATAAGCGGTACGGTCAAAGAGGTAAAAACTAATTCTCTGGTGATTGAGGCAGAACCAATTCATTCTTTTGAACAACTGATGACTGAACGTGAGATTCTGGCGACAGAAGATACAATAATTGTCATACGAACAGAAAGGGGTTTTGAAGATTACGAAGAAGAGCTTGAACCTCCCGATTTTTCTTTTACTGAAATGGTAACTACCTTAAATCAGATTGAGATAGGAAATCAGGTTCGGGTTAAAGCAGATCAGGATATCAGTTCAGCAGAGAGTTTTACCGCCACCAGAATTACAGTAATATTTTAGTTAAAACTGTAGTATAATTTATTAAGGGGATAATTAATATAATTTAACTATGCCAGGTAGTGAAAATATGGCTGCCTGGCGGCGAGCGATATAATATTTTGCTTGGCAAAATATTAGTCGAATTTCTACTACCTGGTATGCCTAAAAAAATTTTATTTATTTTAATATTGATAATAGGTTTTGGGTTGTTAGTTTTCAATTTTACAAAAACCAAAGAAGCTGGAGCTTCTGGAGAAAATAATCTTAACCTTTACTCAGTGCTTCGTACTGATCCGGGGATGACTGAGCAGGGGAATGTTCCCATTATTGTGGATGGCGAGGCTAAATATACGCCTCACATAATCTCAGATATTGCTTATGGAACAGAGATATCTTTGGTTGCTCCGGATACTTATGTTTATAATGGTGTTACTTTTCATTTTTATCGATGGCTCTGTCACGGTTACGGCTATATTTGGGAAAAAAATATTACCGTTTCAGTTACCGATGATATGAGTTGTTGGGCAGAATATGATGATTGGCGGCGGTGGATTTGCCGCTGTCACGAGGAGGGTTCGTGTGAATACATCACTAAAGTTCCACAGATATTTGGAGCTGCGACTACCCGGAAATATCATGAAGATCGAACCGGAACTCATGATTGTATTGTCTGGAGCTGTTGGTGTCCTGAGACCGGATATGATTTAGCTGTTGTTCATTTACAACCCAAAAGTGTTGATCCGGATGCCGTTTGTAATGAAAGAGGAGTAACAGCTAGCTGTCCATCAGGAATATGGGAAGCCTGTTCTGTTATGGAATGCACTTGGTATGAGTGTAGAGATTGCGGAATTACCTGTAATCCGGATTATCCTGAAATATGTTGCGATAATCGGGCTCTCACTTGGGCGAATTGTCAAGATTGTATTCCTCCAAAAGTATTAAATGTAAGCAGCGGCCCTGGCGGATCGGTCACTACGCCCGGCGAAGGAACTTTTGAATACCTTCACGGAACAATAGTTGATTTAATCGCAGTAGCTGATGAAGGTTATCAGTTTGATGAATGGACAGGAGATTGCTCAGGCACTGAATGCCAGGTTGAAATGACTGAAAACAGATCGGTTACTGCTAATTTCAAAGTACTAGAACTTCCGCATAACCTTAATGTTAAATCGCGACTTTATTCTCGTGACGAAACGATTACTGATGCTGAAGTTCCCATCAGCAGCAACACCGGCCATGGGGGGGATAACTGAATACACAATATCAGATGTTTCTTACGGAACCGAGGTATCTCTGACAGCTCCTGAAATTTTTATTTATAATGAAGACCTCGGTTATTGTCAGGACACTGTTTATTATTTTGATCGTTGGTCTGGAACGGGTTGTTATTCTCTTGAACCAACCGTCACCGTCTCAATGACTGCTGATAGAGATTGCGAGGCAATATATATTGATGCGCGAAGGTGGCATTGTTATGGAAGTGAACACCATATTTGTAAACCAGGTTCTAATTGTGGCGGAGGTACGCGGCAGTATGAAGACAAAACCGGGGAATTTGTACAGATTTGTGTTGTGTGTATTTGCCCTGAAACCGATTTTACACCATATGTTTCGTGGATACCCAATGTTTATGAGGTACCTGATCCAGAGGAATATAATCAATATTGCAATGATAAGAATAAAGAAAGATGGGCTGATTGGCAATGTCCGTCAGATGAGTGGGAAGCATGCGAGATAAGACCAATAATTCTTACCTGTTATGACTGCGGAATTACCTGTAATCCTGATTGTCCTGAAGTGTGTTGCGATAACGCAGCTGTATCTAATCCCAACAGATCAACCTCTTGCATAGAAGCACATGATTGTTATATGTGCGAAGAATGTGTTCCAAAAGATTGTCCTGTTACTCTTACTGTTTCCAGTACAGACGGAGGATCTGTTACTGAGCCTGGCGAAGGAACTTTTACCTATGCAATCGGCAAGGAAGTTGAGCTGGTAGCAAGCGCTTCCAGTAGTCACCGTTTTGTCAGCTGGACAGGTCCCGACGTGACTACCATTGCTGACGTTAATGCTACCACAACCACCATCACTATGGATGACAGCTATGATATTACTGCGGTTTTTATTGAAGAGCATACTCTTACTATTTCCAGCGGAGATGGAGGATCTGTCACTACTCCGGGTGAAGCAACTTTTACCTATGATGCAGGTACAGTAGTTGATCTGGTAGCAACTCCAGAAGGCGGCTATAACTTTGTCAACTGGACAGGTTCCGACGTGACTACTATTGCTGACGTTAATGCTTCCACCACCACCATTGCTATGAATGGTGACTACATCATCACTGCCAATTTTGCAGCAATTCCACCACCCACAGCGGCAATGAGTTGCCAAATTATAAACTGTCAGGGACCGGGTTGTATTTGTATTGCCGGTTCTTGGGAAACTTTTTACGGAGTAAATTATAGAATAAATAATGACTCTTCTTCGATAGGCCTTCCTATCAGTACATCTACGTGGTCAGTAGCTGGCAGGCCCGGTTATGATAAGGCTTGTCCTGGACTGGACCCTGATCCAGAATGCGATTACGGAATAGTCAATTTTTCACTTTTAACAGATAATTATGATGATAATATTATAGAACTTGAAGTTGCAGACAGTGCGGGGATTACCGATACAGCCATTAATACTATAAGAGTTAAACGGGATACTGTAGCTGATTTTCGATGTTCGTTAACAGGAGTGGACCCGGATTGGCATGATTGTATTGGCTTTGCAGCAGAACAAGGTCAGATAGTATATTTCAAGGGAGAAGAAGGGACTACTTTATCCCGGCCTTCCTGGCATGCTGGACCTCCTGCCCCTGCAATTGATACTTGGCAATGGGAAAAAGGATCCGTAGACGGAGACGGAAACTTTGTTTTTGAGGCATCATTCGGAAACAATTCTCATATAGCCTCAACCACTCTTACTAGGGCCACCAGTACGATTCATCTTGCTGTTAGAGATAATCATCCTGGGGGAGGCAGAACAGATCAAGAAGAACATACTCTAAATGTCAGATTACCCCTGCCCGAATACCGCGAGGTGCGGCCGCGCAGCCAGCTGGATAATTTTTTGGCCAGATTGAGTAGTATTTTTACCGGATTTTAAAATAAAGAAAGATTAGATTCTGCCCCCTCTTTTTGTACAAGCGCGAAAAAGAGGGGGTTTTGTTCGGCTTTTGACATCTTTTTGAAGATTTGCTAATATATATTTTGCTGAAACCAATCAGTAAACAAATAATTAATTCAAACCATTGATAAATAATACTAATCTGAACATGAATTTTCGCCTGCTGGCAGCTTGTCAGATAATAATTTAAACGGCAAATCCGACAGAGCATATCGGTGAAAATTTATGGAAAAATTTGTGATAAATACTCGTGGTTTTCAAAAACATGGAACAGTTTATCCTACTAATCGTAGGCTTAATTGCCTTGATCTTCGGGTCAATTCTCGGTTACTATGCCCGGCAGTCAATCGCCAAAAAACGGGCCGATACAATAGAACAAACTTTACAAAAACGCATTCAGAAAGCCAAAGAAACAGCCAACTCAATTCTTTCTGAAGCGAAAGAAAAATCTCATAAAACTTTAGAAGCGGCCAAAAATGAGGCCAATCAGAGGCATTCAGATCTCTTAAAGACAGAAAGACTGCTGCTTAAAAGAGAACATACTCTTGACCAGAGAATGTCTGATTTTGAATTGAAACAGAAAGACTTTCAGGATAAAGTGGAAAGGCTGCGGCAGATTAAAGAAGAAATAGAAGGCCTGAAAAGCCAGGCTTCAGAAAACCTGGAAAGAATTTCAGGGCTGAAAAAAGAAGAAGCAAAAAAGGAGCTTCTTCAGGGGGCTGAAAAAGAATACCAGAAAGAAATTCTGGAAAAAATAAAAAAATTGGAATCAGAGGGCAGTGAAAAATTTGAAAAAAAAGCCAAAGAGGTTTTAGCCACTGTTATCCAAAAATACGCTATTTCTCAGGCCCAGGAAATAACTACCAATACCTTTGCCCTGCCTTCGGAAGAAATAAAGGGAAGGATAATCGGCAAAGAGGGGAGAAATATACGCACCCTGGAAAAACTGACCGGAGTTGAAATAATTGTTGATGAAACACCGGAAACCGTGGTTATTTCCGGCTTTGATCCGACAAGAAGACAGATTGCCAAATTAGCCCTGGAAAAACTGGTCCATA
>PWUG01000049.1 GCA_003562605.1 Syntrophomonadaceae bacterium
CAGTTGCTGCAAAGCATTGCAAGGGACGGTTCTCTGTTACATCCCCAAACAGAGAGCCGCCCCTTGTCTATTATATACCTAAAATAATTATTTATAAAAGGCGCCTATTATATAAAGTAAAAGCATCAACAGCAATCCGTTCTTTTACCTGGGCCTCCAGGGCTGTATTTAGCTTTAGCATTTCTGCCTCCGCATGTTTACGCTCACTGATGTCGCTGGCAATACTTAAGAGGGCAGGTTCATTAGACCACTCTATCTTTTTCACATAAACCTGTAAGGGAAAGGTTGAGCCGTCTTTACGGTAATGCTCCGCTTCAAACTCTGCTTCACCCGTTTCCATTACCTCGTGCAATCGGGACTCGATCAAATCCCTGCTCTCCGGGACATCCAGATGGCGCAGATTTATTTTCATAAACTCTTCTTTTTCATAGCCATGCATTTTGAAAGTGCACTCATTAGCATACAGCGTATTTCCTTTAAGGTCATGGATTGTTATTGAACTGGGGGCAATATCGACGATCTGGGCCAGCCTGCCAATTTCTGCTCTGGCATTTATGCTTTCAGTAATATCGGAAAAGGAGATTGCCACACCGTAAGGTGATTTATCCCCCTCCCGGAAGAGCGGCCTGGTATTGGCAGTAATCCAGGTTATATCACCTGAAGCCCGCTTAATCCCCATGATTACATTGCTGCGCGGTTCTCCTGTTTTCAAGGTTTGCATAGAGGGATGATCGCTTCCGGGGAAGGGAGATCCGTCTTCCCGGACAGTATCCCAATCACGGTCAGTACTTTTGTGCCCGACAATGTTTTCTGCCTTGATGTTAAAAATATCTTCGGCGGCCTTATTCCAGTGAATAATTGCTCCGCTGGCATCCTGAAATATTATTCCCTCGCCAACTGTTTCAACCAGGACACGGAAATGGTTTTCACTTTCACGAAGCGCTTCATCCTTCTGTTTGCTATCAGTTATATCCCGAACGATGCCGATTAAGTATTTACGGTCCCGGTTAAAGGTTGTCGAAATTTCTAAGACCTTGTTTCTAAATTTAAAGTGAAAAGGAATAACTGATTGGCCGCTGATCAAGCTTTTAAGGTGTGGCAGAACCTTATTGATCTCTCTTGCCGATAAAATCTCGGCAGCAAGGGATAGAATATTTCGGCCGATTAGCTGCTCTTTCGACATATTAAGCAGTTCACACAGGGCACGATTTACCGCGATGACATTACCTGTAAGGCTGACTGAAGCAATACCTTCATTCAAATCATCAAAAATATCGGCAACCACAGTTTTGGCCAGCGATTCCGGCTCAACATTTAGCTCTGTTTTAGTTTGAGGGCAATCGGATTTTTTCTTCATTGTGCACTCTTCCTGTTACCGGGCTAAGTGAATATTGCCAGGGCATATATTGTTTCAATATTTTATCACCCTTCACCTGCTTTTCCGCCTGGTTTTCGCAAAAGCAAAACATGCAATGCAGGAAGCTGTATATCGTCTGCCGAGGGTAAGAAGGAGCTGATAAAAAGAGAAAGTTGGAATAACCCGCCCTTATAGAAAAACAAAAGGCTTAAGGCGGGAAAACGCCGCTTATGAACCGATTTTATTATCAAGCCAGATTAACAGTAAGCCCAGCGGAATAAAAAGAGCCAAGAGAAAAAGCAACCAGAACAGGGCGAAAGCTAAACCGATAGAGTTTATATCCATAAAGAAGTAGGGGTAAACACCGCTGAACCGGCCTGCAATGACAGTTCCCGACCAGTATAAGAGTGGATAAACAAACCAGTACTTGAAATCACGGCAGCACATTAAACCCTTACGTTCAAAGAGCAGCCAGTCGAGAATAAAACCGACCGGCGCTATAGTGTGGGTGAGATGATACCGGAATTTTACTCCATCGGCAAACAGTTCAGGATATGCAGGGATTAGTAAAACGTGGAATACCAGACCGGTGATCAGGATGTAGAGCATTACACTACCGCGAATAAAGGATCTAAAACGTCCATGGCGAGGTTCAGTAATAAGGTAAACGAGGGCCATGGCAACAAGAATATTACTCTGCGTGGTAAAGAAACTTATTGCCGGCAGCCCCTCTATTTCGAAATCGGGAACAAAGAAGCTGAGGTAAAGCCCGTAGAGGACAAATCCGAGTACAAGTATCTTAAATACAGTTGAGGGAATACGGCTATTGACCAGCATCATTGCACCCCTTCATTTAACAGGTTAGCAGGGCATATTCCTGCAATCTATTTCAACAGACTCAACACGCTTACGTGCCTTTAAGCCGCCCGGCAGAGACAATCCTGACAAGGGCAATTCTCTAATACTTATATTCATTATTAAATATAAAGAGGCCAGGCAGCAAAAAACCGCATTATCTTGAGTGACAATCAAATTGAGGATCGGTATGCATGTAGTCCCCAGGCATGCAACCACGCAGAGAAACATTCCTTGTTTGCAGTGAACCGCCCCTTGTTCGCGTATTTGGCTTATTAAACAGAGAACTGCCCTTCGCCCGGCTTCCCTTAAGGTTGGGGTTCGATTTTAAACTGCCGCTGTTCACCGCGAATCATCAGCTTAAAAGAGACGCTTTTCCAGTTATTGGGCAGGTTGGGTGAAAAGGTGACCTTTTCGTCTTCCAGCTTCATGCCCAGGAAGCCGAAAAGAATGATCTGCCAGGCAGCACCGCAGGCCGCGGTGTGAATGCCGCCGATAAAAGTGCCCCCGCTGACAGCTTTATTGGTGCTTGAAAGATCGATCAAACAGGAGCGCTTAAAATAGGCATACGCTTCTTCAGTGCGTCCCAGGCGGGCAGCTATGATAGAGTGCACAGAGGGGCTGAGCGAGGAGCCATGCTGGCACCTTCTTTCATAATACTCGTAATTAGTGGCCAGCTGTTTTTCAGTAAAGCTGTCGTTTAGGACAAATAGCTGCAGCACATCAGCCTGCTTAATTACCTGGGTATGCACAGCGATCCCGTTTGGCCAACCCCAATACTCGCCTGGATCGATTAACCTTTCCTGCAGTTCCTGCGGAGTAATATCTTCCAGGTCAAAGTAACCGTCAAACTGCTCGAGCAACCCGGTATCCGGATCAGGCGGGGGCAGGTAGATTTTATCCTTCATCTCCTGCCAGGCTGCAAATTCCCCGCTGTCAAGGGCCAGCTTCTGTTTTAACTCTTCTAAGAGCCCGGGGTTTTCTTGTTCCAGCATTTCTTTAATCATCAAAGCAGTTACCAGGCTAAAATGGGCGATGTAGTTGGTATAGGCATTGTTATCCACGTTTTCATGGTATTCGTCAGGTCCGAGCAGGCGGATAAACTCGTAGCGGTCCTTATCTGTCTTGAAATAGGCGTGGGAGTAGAGGAACCTTGCCACCTCGAATACAATTTCGGCTCCGTATTCCAATAAAAAAATGCGATCACCGGTAACACGGTAATATTCATGAATAGCGTAAACAATGTCAGGTGAAATGTGGATCTGCCAGTCGTTGAAATGATTGCGGATTTTTCGCCCCGTTAAAACATCAACAAAAAAGAAGGAGGGGCACAGTTCATTACCGCTTTTCCCGCTGACCCAGGCGTAGAAAGCGCCGCGGTAGCCTAACCCCTTTGCTTTGCGGCGGGCCCCATCCAGAGTTTTGTAGCGGTAGGTTAAAATACTGCGGGCCACTTTTGGCAGAGCCCAGGTAAAAGGAGGCAAGTTGAAGATTTCCTGGTCCCAGAAAGCAGCGCCCTGGTAGGCCTGGCAGGAGAGGCCGCGTGCACCGATAGGAAGGCGGTCGGTATGCATAGGTGCAGCTATAACAGCCTGATACAGGTTGAAGCGCAACAGAGCCTGGGCGGGTAAATCGCCTTGAACCTGGATGTCCAAATGATCCCAGATGGTCTGCCAGTGGGGGAGATGTTCCGTTTTCAGCCGGTCATAGCCTTTACCCAGCGCTAAAATTAAACTTTCTGCAGCAGCCTCAACTGGGCTTTCCAGATCATAGCTGCTGTATACAGACATCACTTTATCAAGAATGATGTCGTCGCCAGGCTCGAGCTCAAAGCTGTATTTTCGTAAGGCCAAACCTTTTTCACGCACTACCTGTGTCAACAGCGGTTTTTTACCGTTTAAGACATGACCTTCAAAAACAGCCACCACTAATCCTGATTGAGCTGTAAACCCTGCGGCCGATATGAGATGCTGCTCTATGCTGACCTCAAGGTCAGGCAGGTGTTGACCATTTAAATCCCAAACTTCTGTATCAATACCTGTACAAATAGAGAGCTTTAAGCTCGCCAGGGCTTTCAACTGAAAACGCATGGGGATTATATGGAGGTCTTCATAACTGGCAAAGCGGTCTGTTTTAATCTCAAGCACCGGCCTGCCTGCTTCTTCCAGCTTAAACCTCTGCTCCAGGGTTCCACTGCCCAGGTTTAAACTACCCGGTCCTTTCCCATGTTCGCGTGGAGCCATGCAATCAACTAAAGGCTTCTTCTCTCCATTAATTTCGAAAGAGGCATATAATGCATTGGGAGCATTGATGAGCTCAGTCCACTTGCCATCGGCATTATCGTAAGCTCCCGAAATGAAACAACCTACATAATCCCGGCTACGCCAATCGGGAAACGTACCCCGGTAACCAAGGTATCCGTTACCAACTAAAAAATTGCTGCCCCTGGAAACCGGATCTGTCTTGATCAAGTTTTTTTCAGTTATATCCCACCCGGTTTCGGTATAATAGTGTTTATTTAAATCCATCTGCTGCCTGCTCGTTTCAAGGTGTCTTCGCCTCTTTATTTAATCAAAATAGATTAATGCTTCGACTGAACCGGAATAATTGGGGAATCCCCGCTCAAGCTCTTTCTGAGCGTTCTGCCTGGAAAATGCTAAGAGCAAGAGTCAAAACTGCTGTG
This sequence comes from Syntrophomonadaceae bacterium, assembly GCA_003562605.1. The sequence continues at coordinate 4,896 of PWUG01000049.1, forward strand.
TATGACAACAACCTAACCGGCCCGCAGTTTACCCCGGACTTAATGTAGACGATGCTGAATATCTATTTCACCGGTTAAGAAGCGCTTCTTCTGTATCTCTTGCAAAAAGATGGATATTCTCAAGCTCAAAGTGAACTTTTACTTTGTCGTTAACTTTTATATTCAGCGAAGGATCAACCCTGGCAATGAACTGTTCACTGCCGCCCATGGTCAGGAATAGGTTTGTTTCGGAACCAAGGTGCTCGGCAACCTCAACAAGAGCTATATTTTCATCAGCACCATCGGGGTTGCCGACAGTTATGTGTTCGGGTCTGATGCCAAGCACAACATCGTTCTTTTCATACCCGGACTTTTTAAACTGCTCACTTTTTTCCGGTGTCAGCTGCAGAGAACCACCTGGATATTTTATATCAACCTGGCCATTACTCTCACCGATGGAAGCATCGATAAAATTCATCTGGGGAGAACCAATGAAGCCGGCTACAAACTGGTTTGCCGGTTTATCATAAAGGGTTTCCGGATTGGCAACCTGGTGAACATAGCCGTCTTTCAAAACTACAATCCTTGTGCCCATGGTCATCGCTTCAGTCTGGTCATGGGTTACATAGATAAATGTAGTTGCCAGACGCTGATGCAGTTTGCTCAGTTCAGCCCGGGTTTGCACCCTTAACTTGGCATCCAGGTTGGAAAGCGGCTCATCCATGAGAAATACTTTCGGATCACGAACAATTGCCCGGCCCAGTGCTACCCTCTGCCTCTGGCCTCCCGAGAGCTGGCCCGGTTTGCGATCGAGCAGCGCTTCAAGGCCCAGTATCGTTGCAGCCTCCTCAACCTTGGTCTTAATCTCATTCCTGGGCATTCTTCTTAACTTCAAGCCAAAACTAATGTTGTCAAAAATGGTCATGTGCGGATAAAGCGCGTAGTTTTGAAACACCATTGCGATATCGCGATCTTTTGGCGGTACTTCATTAACAAAGTTGTTATCAATGTACAGCTCGCCGGAACTGATCTTTTCAAGACCGGCAATCATTCTCAGCACCGTGGACTTTCCACAGCCTGAGGGCCCTACAAGAACGATAAATTCTTTATCTTCAATTTCAATATTTACATCATGGACGGCGTGAAAACCGTTCGGGTAAATCTTGTTTAGATCAATCAGGTTCAGACTCGCCATTACACCAACCCCTTTTAAAATCTGGTTGACCTTATTTCAATATTCGCAGAAACCCGCTTTCCCTTTAATTTTCCGGGTTTCTCATTACCTGTTTTATTGGAGAGGCATGCGCTTACAAACTTGTGTTCCTTAAACTTTATCACCCGGCTTTCCAAAAAGCTCAAATATTACGGCGAGGTTTTCAAGCAGTTTTTTGAGCCGCCAGGTTAAAGGAACTGTTTTATCATCCTTCCTTCATCCTTCACTGTGCTTAGAAATGCTCATGCAATCATCTTCGAAACATTTTATTTATCGCTGCCTTGATAATTCAAACATAAAAAATACTGCTTATTACCCTTTGACCGAACCGGCCATAAGTCCTTTGACGAAAAACCGCTGCAGGGAGAAGAATACAGCCAGGGGTAGGACCATGGAGATGAAAGCCCCGGCGGTAAGCACATGCCAATCCTGGCCGCGCGACCCAACCAGTTCCTGCAGTTTCAGGGTAACCACGGCTACATCAGGCGTTCCTCCCAGGAAGACAAGGGCTACCAGGAGGTCGTTCCAGACCCAGAGGAACTGAAATATTGCCAGAGCGGCAATTGCCGGAACGGAGAGGGGCAGTACCAGCCGCACAAAAGTGGTAAAGGGTGTCGCCCCGTCGATAGATGCCGATTCCATAATTTCCTTTGGCAGCGTGCTGATGTAATTAAAGAGGATATAGACCGCAAGCGGCATACCAAAACCGGTATGAGCCAGCCAAACGGCAAGGTAAGTACCGGTCAGGCCAAAATTTGTGTATATCTGAAGGACCGGTATGAGCGCCATCTGTAAGGGCACTACCAGCAGGCCGACAACAATTACAAACAAAAGCCTCCGGCCCGGAAATTCCATCCAGGCAAAAGCGAAGGCGGCAAAAGCAGCTATGGTAATCGGAATTACTGTTGATGGTATCGCCACGGCAAGGCTGTTCAGGAAAGCAAGACCCATTCCTTCGTTGCCTAGGACCCTTTCATAATTGGCAAGGGTGAATTCACGGGTTATTTCGATCGGGGGAACAAACACTGTCCACCACCCGGTGGTCTTAATATAGGCCTCGGGACGAAAAGAGCTGATTAACAGGCCAACGCTGGGCAGGGTCCACAAAACGGCGATTACGATCAGGGTTATCCGCACTGCGCCCATGGACAAAAAGACGCCGATTTTATTTTTTTTCATCGTAATTCCTCCGTTTCCCTAAATCTTCTCACGTTGTAATACATGATTGGTATAGTAGCCAGCAAAAGGATAACGGCAATTGTACTGGCACGCCCGAAATCCCGGAAGCGTGCGATCTCCTTGATCATGCGGCTTGCTACAACTTCGGTGCCATAGTTTCCGTTGGTCATAACCCAAACGATATCAAATACTTTGAGGGTAAGGATCAAAATGGTGGTGGATACGGTTAGGATCGTAGGACGGATGGTTGGGACTATGATTTTGAAAAAGACCTGAACATCGTTTGCCCCGTCTATTTGAGCTGACTCGATTATCTCCTGGGGAACACCCTTGATCGCCGATGATAGGAGGACCATGGCAAAACCGGTCTGGAGCCAGATTAAAACAACCATAAGCATAAAGTTGTTCCAGGGTTGATTAATCAGCCAACCTACTGGCTCAAAACCGAGATTAACAATTAGGGCATTCAGCATCCCGATTTGATCGCGGCCGGCCGGCACAAAAGCATAGATGAAACGCCAGATCACACTGGCTCCGACAAAAGAGATGGCCATGGGCATGAAGATCAGGCTTTTGACCAGTTTTTCGTAGCGTATATTTTCCACAAGGATAGCGATAAGCAACCCGAACCCCACGCTCAAGGAAGTGACCACTACCATCCAGAGGATACTGTTTACTGCTGCCTGGGACATGGCCGGGTCTGTAAAAGCAAAAATATAGTTGCTGAAACCAACAAAATTATCGCTGGTCCGATCAAAAAAGCTCAGGTAAACAGAACGGATCACGGGAAAAATGAGGTAGAAAAAAAGAACCGCCAGCGCAGGCCCAACAAATAAAAAGGGGCGAACCAACATCTTCCAGCGATCGTTGAGCATAGTTTCAATAAAATAATTCGTTGAATAATATAGGGCCCACACACCACCGATTCCGACCAGCAGTGCAACAGCTACGATCACAAGTTTGTCGGCGTCGCTTGCTCTCAGGAACATGAAACCGTAGTAAAGAACAAGGAGCGTAATGAAGGGCACAACCAATGCGACCGCTATTCTGGCCGGAACCAGGGTTACTCGCTCCAGGATTGAAAGTTTTGCACCGGAATCTTGGTTATTCAGCATCTCAAGCCTCCTTTAAGCAGCTTAAGGGTGACCCCGGTAAGGGCCACCCTTAAGTTAGCTGGTGTTTTAGTCAGGCCAGGTAGCGTCGATATTTCTAAGGGTCGTATCGAGGTCCTGCCCGCTGACCCAGTTAACTACTTCTGTCCAGAATGAACCGGCGCCAACTACCCCGGGCATTAAGTCTGAAGCATCAAAGCGAAATACATCGGCGGTTGTTAAAATTTCCGCCTGCACCCGTGTTATTTCGTCAGGGTACCAATCCAGGGGAACACTGCTGTTCGGAGAGAGGAACCCGCCTGCGGCGGCCCAGTACTGAGCTGCTTCCGCGGTAGCCAGGTATTCCAGGAAGGCAACTACTTCCGGCTTGTCATTGGTTACAGCAAAGACATCGCCAGCGCCGAGAACCGGGCGGCCCTGCTCTTCATCAATGGGCGGGAAGTAGAAAGCATTCACGTGCGATTCAAGATCCTCCTGCACATAGTCGGGAAAGAAGCCGGCAATAAAGCTGGCCTGGCGGTGCAGGTATGCTCCCGGGGGTTCTTCAAAAAGAGGCAGGGAAGAATCACCAAAAGGAGTCATTAAAATCGCAGTAGTACCGCCGAGGACATAGTCAGGGTTAAAGAAAATTTCCCCGGCCAGTTCAAAGGCACGCCTAACTTCGGGGCTGTCAAAGGGCAGTTCGCCGGCAACCCACTGATCATATTTCTCCGGCCCCGCTGTGCGAAGCATAATATCTTCTATCCAGTCGGTACCAACCCAGCCGGTTGCGGTAGCACTTTCCATACCAATTGCCCAGGGGGTGTGCCCGTCGGCGACCATTTGGTCGGAAAGAGCGATCAGTTCATCCCAGGTTTCCGGAATCGTGTATCCAGCTTCTTCAAATTCGGGGACCGGATACCAGACCAGGCTCTTCATCGAAGCCCTGTACCAAACTCCATAAAGGTTACCGTCCACAGAGCCTAAATCGATCCAGGCTTCCGAATAGTTGTCAGCAAGCGCGCCGGTATTGATGATAGTATCCAGGTCAACCAGGTGACCCTGGCGAGCAAGGTCTGCCATCAGGCCCGGCTGGGGGAACATAACCACATCGGGAGGATTTCCGCCTTCAACCCTCAGTGTGACTAACTGCTCGAAATCGCCTGAGCCCTCATAAACAACATTGATACCGGTTGCCTCTTCAAAAGGCTTCATTGATTCAATGAAACGCTCGGCATCCTGATCGATAATCGCGCCCAGAACAGTGACAGTTCTTCCGGAAAGATCTCCATCATCAGCAGGTTCGCCGGTATCCGGAGCCGGTTCATCATCTGTACCGCATCCGGAAACCAGGAAACCAAGCAGCATAACTGCAGAAACAACAAGTATTAAGAAAAACTTTACTTTCTTATCCATGATTTACCTCCTCTAATTAATATAAATTTAATTATGTAAAAGCTACTATTTTCCAAAGCACCCCCCAATGACCAATTCGCCCTCTTTTAATGGTAATTTCCTGATGTCATGATTCAGTTCCCTGCACACCTCCTATTCTTGAATATAGCTCTTGATAAACACTTCTATTTAGCGGTGCTTTCACGTAAAATTATCCGGTGCGGCAAGATTATTTCTTCCTGATCAAACCGGTTTTCTTCAATATGCAGGATCAGCTTTTCTGCAGCAAGAGAACCCATTTCTTCTATCGGCTGCCGCACAGTTGTCAAAGTAGGGTGGAAATATGAAGCCATCGGCACATCATCAAAGCCCGCCACCTCTATATCCTCAGGCACCCTGTAACCGTGATCGAGTATGGCTTTAATTGCCCCGAAAGCCATTAGATCGCAGGCAACAAAAAGCGCCTCCGGGCGAGCGCCATTTTTGCACAATTCTGCCGCTGCCCGATAGCCCGATTCTGCTTCAAGGACTCCTTCTTTAACCAGTTTTTCATCATAAGGGATAGAGTATTTCTCCAGAGCATTGCAGTAGCCCATGAACCGCTCTTTTCCGGAATAAACATCTTCAAGCGGCGCCCGGATCATGCCGACCCTGGTCAATCCTTTATTTAAAAAGTATGCCGTAATATCATAGGCAGCTTTACGGTTGTCGATGCCAATACCAATAATATTCTTGCCCCTGTGACCGACATTTACCAGGGCAACGGGGATATTAGCCCGGCTGAAAAAAGCTTTGTGTTCATCTTTAATTCCGGAAGTTAAAAAAATGATGCCGTCGACACGCTTGTCTTTGAGCATCATTAAAAGTTCGTTTTCTTTTTTTACCGAGAAGTAGGAATTGCAAATACAGATGCTATAGCCCTTGTTGTAAGCAATATCTTCAATACTTTTCACTAAAACAGAAACAAAATTGTTTGCTATATCAGTGACGACCACACCAATGGTACCGCTTTTCTTGCTAACAAGGGTCCTGGCAGCCGGGTTAGGCTTAAAATCAAGCGTTTCGATTGCCTTAATAACCCGCGCCCGCGTTTCATCACTAACGGGCTTCGAGTTGTTTAGCACCCTGGAAACAGTCGCTTTTGATACCCCGGCTATTTTAGCCACCTGATCAATTGTCGCTGTCATCGGGAAAACCCCCTGAATATTCTTATTATAGGAAACCGGTTTCCCGATGTCAAGTATTATTATCACTTCAAAATAAAAGAGGAATAAAGCTGGTCCTGCTCAATAATAATCAGGCTATCTGCCCGGGCAAAAAAACAAGCCAGGCTGAGCGGATTCAGGTCAGGGAAAAATGATCGTTTCCATTTCGGTGGAGGGCGAATTGTGTAAAACCGTAAATGTTTTCTCTTTTAGATCGGCCTTTAAAGCTGCAAACCAGCCATCCTCATGCTCCCAGCTCATTTCGATTAGGCCGGGTTTTAGATTATGGCGCACTTTAAAGTCTCCTCTAAAAGCTCGAGAGTTGTTGCGAAATCTGATCAGTTTTAACTGGTCCAGGGCCACTTTTTGCTTTAGCCCTCGTTCTATTTCCGGCCAGCCCAAGTTAGTGCGGTTAATCTCCTTGTGCCCCGAATCACCGCCCCTGGAGGCAGCAGCGTAGTCGTTTTTACCGGCAAAAAGATCAAGGTACCACACCTGGGGCCGACCGGGCATAAAGAGCTGGATTGCCCTGGCCAAGAGAAGTTTTCTTTCATTTTCGCCAAGAGCGCTGAAGAATGTAGCATTGACCTGGTAATAAGAGATCTTATTCCCATTAGGCCCGTAAAGATCTTTAACCAGCCCACCCCTGGATCTTATCAACCGAATCAGCGCTTCGATGCGATCATCACTGAGCAGTCCGGTCCGCTTGATGCCGGCGCTGTCAGTTCCGCCCCTCAAATCCAGAAGCGGTATGCCATCATGGCACCCGAGCATATTTACAGTAGAGTAACCTTTTTGCCAGATCTCTTCTGCCCATGCGAGAAGGGTTTCGGCATCGCCTCTTTCAAGAGCATCTATTACCAGACCCGGAAAAAAGAAGTCATAAAACATGTAGCTCCTGGCAGCCAGCTCTTCGTGCAAGCCACTTCCGTACTGGGCATGAATTTCAGGCAAAACATTCAGGCCATGCCGCTCAGCAATCTGCTTCAGGCGCAACAGGTAATCCCAGGTGCCGGGGCGGTTAAAAAAGTTTGATAAACCGGGTTCTTTGTGCAGGTAGGCAAAAGCATCAAGGCGAACCAGCGAAGTTCCGTATTCTTTCAGCCTGACCAGGGTCTCCTCATAAAAAGACCAAACACTTTCTGAGCGGGCATTCAGGTCGACTTGGCCCAGGTAGCGGCATTTTTCAGATAGCATTTCAGAAAGGGCATTTTCCTGATCTGGCTCCAGGGTAGACAGTAAAGTCGATAAATGCTCACCCTGCTCCAGCTTAACGTTAATACGGGTAGCTAGTGCTGCCGCATCATGCTCTGGCAGACGGCAATTATCTTTTATCTCATCAGCCGATAGCCGGTCAAAGCTAGAATCCTGGTAAAAGGTATTCCAAAAAAATCGCCAACTTCCATCAGACATAAGCACTTTTATGATCGGCAGGCCCGGTTTGCGCATAAAGAGTGGCTCTAAGTATTTATCATCCGGGATAATATAGCCTTCGGATCCAACCTGGCCCAAGCCTTCCCAGAACTGGTTCCAATCAATAAAATAATCCGCGTAATTTGAAGCGGAACCATGACGGCGAAGATTCATGAACTGGGGAGAATTGGTTGAGAGGTGATTTAAAACCAGGTCTAACTTGAGGCTAAAGCCGAGCTTCTTAAGTCCTTCCAAATCGCCAGGCTGAACCAGATCGTCATTCAAGCCATAGTCGATAATAGAAAAACCGCGATCAAGATCACTGTTAAATAATGTCGGTAGTATGTAAAACTGGCTGAAAGCGTTACGAAATTCTTGGCGCCGCAGCAGCTTTAAAGCTTCTGTCAGCGTAAAACCAAGGCTATCGGGGTATGCATTAAAGATAACCCCGTTCTTCTTAGGTGTTCCTTTGGCTGTAATATGGGGCATGACGATCCCCCCGGTGTTAGTGTGATGATATTCCCTGCTAAATATAAACTAGAACCGGCCAGAATAGGCGGGCTAAAAATCTGCTGATACAGCCTCTTCTTCTGGTGGGGGAATGACCAGGTCGGCCATATTTTTGTGCCCTGATATGATCTCGTGTTCGATAGAAAGAACTTGTTCGATAAATAGCGAATACTTTTCTCGGGAACGAAGCAGGCGCGCTTTTTTGGTCTGCAGATAAGTGCGATCAATAAAAGCCTTGAAATCCGCGTTTTTAAGCAGAGTAGTATAAGTTCCTTCAGCAATAACCGCTTTAACCCCTTCGACATAAAGCTGTTCCTGGACGATTTCGTCCCTGTCATAATTAATCAGGGGTTTAACCAGGGTGTTACTAAGACCGGTTTTTACCTGATTTATATTCTGATCAATTAAGTCGAGCCTCACTTCCTTTGGACCTACCCAGGAAATATCTTCGGCTCTTTTTTCATGATTTGTCCGTGGAGGGTAGAGAAAGTAGTCGTCCTGCTGCAGGATGATCACCTTCAATCCTGCTTTACCAATGAGATCAGCTAACACGGCAGCAGTTTCTGATTTGCCACAACCCGATTCTCCGGCTACTGTTATGGCAAACGGCTTTTCATGCTTCTCCAAGAACGGATAGATATGTTTGTAAATAAGTGCTGCAGCCTGACGATGGTAATCGGTGATTACCAGTTTATCTCCGATCATTTGCGCACCCCCAGCAGATTTTGCCCGGTCAATTGCTTTTATTAAACTGTGTTTTATAAGCCCCTGTTACCGCCGACATGATACCATTATTCTTCGACACAGGCAAGTTAGACCACCTTCATGACGCGATTCGGCTAATTGACCGGGCAGAGGGCTTGATTGGCGATCTCAAATGATCATAAAACGGTAATATTATTCCAGGTTTATTTGCCCCAATTATCGGGCACCCATAACAGGGAACTGCTACTGCATAGAAGCGCTGTTCACCGCCTCGGCAAGAGTCGGGTGGATATGCATCATATCCTGCAGATCGTTCAGGGTGGCCCCAAACCGAATGGCGGCGATCAGTTCGTGGAGCAGCTCTGCCGCTTCCGAGCCGATTATATGCGCGCCCAGCAGTTTGCCGCTGCTTTTAGAGGAAATAAGCTTAATGAATCCTGATAATTTGCCATCAACCATGGAACGGCCATGATCAGAAAAATTATAGCGCTGTATTGATATTTCCAGACCAGCTGCGGCAGCTTCTCTTTCGGCAAGGCCAACCCCGGCAATCTCCGGATCGGTAAAGATTGCAAATGGCACCAGGCGACCTTCACTGTTTATCTCTTCTCCTTCAACCAGGTGGCCGGCCAGGAGAAATCCGTCGTGCCAGGCCTTATGAGTGAACATGGGTCCGCCGATTATATCGCCGACTGCCCAGGTGTTCTCGGCTCCGGTCCTGAAAGCGCTATCAACTTTGATATAGCCTTGATCATCGACCTTCACCCCTGCTGTCTCAAGGTTCAGGCGATCGCTGTTTGGAGTACGCCCGGCGGCGACAAGCAGCTTTTCAGCCCTGTAATATAGTTTCCTGCCGCTGCTGTCTTCAAGAGCGAAGATACTGCTGCCTTCCCGGCCAATGGCGGCTACCCTGGCCCCGGTTACGACCTTAATTCCTTCATTTTTTAATATTTTTTCTACAGCAGCTGCAATATCTTCTTCTACCTGTGGCACAAGGCGATCGTTCTGCTGCAGAATGGTAACTTCTACCCCGAGGCGGGCAAAAAGCTGTGAAAACTCCAGCGCAATTATGCCGCCTCCGATAATAAGAAGGCTTTCGGGCAGTTTTTCCAGTTCCATTATCGTTGTTGAAGTAAGAAACGCCGTTTCTTCGAGTCCCTTTACCCGGGGTAAAGCCGGCCTGGCCCCGGCGGCGATAACAACCCTTTGGGCGCTGACAGTTTGACCATTAACCACGATTCTGCCCGGGCCGGCAAACGAGGCTTCGCCTTCAATGAGCGTAATATTTTTGTTTTTTTGCACTCCCCTGTAGCCGCCATCACGCATAGCGCCAACAAGCTGATCCTTTCGTTTGATTATATAATCCCAGTCCACCCGGGGGGTGCCCGTATGGACCCCGAATTCAGCTGCGTCCTGGACCTGCCGCAATACCCGCGCTGATTTGATCAGGGCTTTTGATGGGATACAACCCACATTAACGCAGGTTCCTCCGAGGCTATCGGCCTCGATTATTGCTGTTTTCCAACCTTTGGCGGCCGCCTTGTGCATAACGCTCGATCCGGCTGTTCCACCACCAATTACAATCAGGTCATATTTACCTGGCAATATCAATTGCCCCTTTCTGAAGATCCTTTTTTTACAATTGCTCCCGAGAATAAAAAGTGAACGAGTTCCTTACGATTAGCTTCCAGGACTTCCAAGAGTAAATCCACGTAGAATTTTTTCTTCGAAGAAGAGCAAAACCCTCTTTTTAAAGCAACTGCAACAGGGGAAGTTTTGATGTAATCCCTTGACACGGTAAAGTTTAGGCATGGTTAAAGTCAGCTATACTTTTTCTTAAACAGCTCTATAGAGGCTTGGAGGCAAACCAATTCTCTTTTTTACGGGCGATGCTCAAACAGAGACGGCCCCCCGTTGCATTCCTGTGTTGATGGTCAATTGTTGCTCTAATTTTGAATATACTATATGATCTTAGAAAAGCCAGCAGGGGAGCTGTTACAATGGATATCGGCCTGGTCGGGTTAGGCAAAATGGGCTATAATCTGGCCCTGAACATGATCGAGAAAGGGCACCGGGTTGTCGCGTATAGCCGCAGCAACAGCAAGGCGGAAGCCCTGAAAGCTGATGGGTTGAAAGCGACTGCTGACCCGGCTTATTTGGCCGGTTCGCTGGGCAAAAAAAAGGTGATCTGGTTAATGGTGCCCGCAGGAGAGCCTGTCAATCAGATGATTGAACTTTTTAAGCCGCACCTGTCCGGGGGCGATATCATCATTGATGGCGGCAATTCACATTACCGCGATTCAATCCGCCGATCAGAGATGCTTAAAGAACAGGGAATAGATTATGTCGATGCGGGGATCAGCGGGGGGCCGGAAGGGGCGCGCCGCAGCCCCTGCATGATGATCGGTTCCTCACCGGAAACTTACAGCTACCTGGAAGCGCTTTTTATTGATTTATGCACCGAAGATGGCTGCTTAAGGGTAGGGGGCGCCGGTGCAGGCCACTTTGTGAAAATGGTTCATAACGGAATTGAGTACGGGATGATGCAGGCTATCGCTGAAGGATTTGAGCTTCTTGAGCAAGGCCCCTACGAGATAGATTACCCCGCCCTTTCCGGACTTTGGAATACCGGCTCAGTTATCCGCAGTTGGCTGGTTGAACTAACAGGACAGCTATTTTCCGATAATCCGGGGTTGGCAAATATTGGACCGGTGATCGGCTCTTCGGGAACGGGGCTCTGGGCCGTAGAAGAAGCCCTGCAGCAAAAAATACCCCTCCCGGTAATAACCAGCGCTCTCTACACCCGTTACCGGTCTGAGCAGGAAAACAGTTTCTCCGCTCGCCTGGTAGCCGGTTTACGCTACCAGTTCGGCGGACACGAAGTAGAAAAACCTTAGCGCTACTGAGCTATAGGAGGTTAGACATTTGACGGATCGAGAAAATATATGCATGATCATATTCGGCGGCACCGGCAGCCTGGCTCATCGTAAATTGGTCCCTGCTATATATGAAATGCAGCAAGTCGGCCAGCTTCCAATTGGCTTTACAGTCCTGGGGGTAGGGCGAAAGAATAAGAGCAGCGCTCAATACCGCCAGGAACTGGCTGCCTCGGTAGAAGAATATTCAGCTTCGCCATTCGAAAAAGAGTTATGGGAGAAAACAGCTTCCGGCTTACATTACCACGCCATGGACGTCGAAGATAGTTCTGCATACCAGGGTTTGAAGGATACTATCGATAAGTTGAGCGCCTCGCATACCAAGGCTCAAAACATCATCTATTATCTAGCCCTTGCTCCCAGGCTCTTCGATTCGGTGGCAGCAAACTTGAAGCAACACGGGCTGAACAACTCCTCAGACGGCTGGCGAAGGATTATCATTGAAAAACCTTTTGGTAACAATCTTGCTTCCGCAGCTGCGCTTAATGAGGCGCTTACAGGCACATTTAATGAACGTGACATTTACAGGATTGATCATTACCTGGGCAAAGAGATGCTGCAAAACATCCTGGTGATTCGCTTTGCCAACTGCATTTTTGAGCCGCTTTGGAAGAACCGCTACATCGATAATATACAAATTACAGCCAGTGAAGACAGTGGAATTGGAGAACGCGGACATTATTACGATCTCTCCGGGGCGATGCGAGACATGGTTCAGAGCCATCTCTTTCAGATGCTTGCTTTAACCTCACTGGAGCCACCTTCACATGTGGATGTAGATAGCCTTTATCAGGAAAAGCTGAGGCTTTTGGAAAAAATCTCAATCTGGCCCGAGGGCAGCACGAAGGACAATGTCGTTTTCGGGCAGTATGCAGGCTACCGGGACGAACCGGATGTATCATCCGCTTCGCAAACAGAAACTTTTACCTTCCTAAAACTGGCCATAGATAACGAGAGATGGAGGGGTGTTCCTTTTTACCTGCGCACCGGCAAAATGCTTGATGAAAAGATCGCCAAAATTGTAATCCAGTTTAAGGTTCCGTTGCAGATCAGCTCTCATCTTTTACCGGAAGGTTCTTTAGCAGATAAGCGCTTCCTACCCAACCTGCTAACCCTGAAGGTGCAACCCAGGGAAGGAGTAGTGTTTCAGTTTAACATAAAGAAGCCGGCCACCATGGCCGAAATTGTCCCTGTCGACATGGATTTCTGCCAGCCCTGTGCCTTCCTGATTAATACCCCTGAAGCTTACGAAAGGTTGCTGGCCGACGCCATGGCCGGGGATAAAACCAGGTTTTCAAGCTGGAAGGAAATTGAGTGCTCCTGGTCTATCATTGACTCTATCTATAAAGATTACCGTCTCGAAGGCGGCTGCCTGCATCCCTATCAACCGGGCAGCCGGGGTCCGGAGGCAGTTAGCAGCATCCTCGACAGGGATAAACGAAACTGGTGGAGATAAAAACATTAACCTGAAAGGAGATAATTTTAAATGACCCTTTATGATATTTCAATGACTATATCTGAAGATATGGCCGTTTATAAAAACAGGCCGGCGAAAAAACCTCTGCTAAAAAACAGCGCCAGTTTTGAAAACAGTACTGTTTATGAAACAAGGCTTGATATGGATCTGCACACTGGAACTCATATCGATATGCCCCTTCATCTCCTGCCGGGCGGAGCAACATCAGACCAGTGGCAGCATTCTGACACCATGACCTGCTGCCTGGTGCTTGACTTTTCTGCCATGACTGGTGACGCTTTAACAGCCGAACTCCTTGGGAGAGAAATGTCGAAATTAGAGGCGCAGGGGTTAGCTCTGAAAAGTGTGGAAACAGTGCTTCTGAAAACAAAAAATTCTTTTTCCGACCGTTTTGATTTTAACTTCATTTACCTCGACAGAACAGGTGCAGAATACCTGGCCGAAAAACGGTTCCGCGGGGTAGGTATAGACGCACTGGGGATAGAGCGAGACCAGCCAGGTCACGAAACTCATAAAACCCTGCTTGGGGCGGGAATATGGATTCTTGAAGGCCTGCGCCTGCAAAAGGTTCCGCCCGGGTTATATACCCTGATGCTTTTTCCGCTCAAAATTAAAGGGGTTGAGGCAATGCCGGCCAGGGCCGTTCTTCTTGAGCCCGGCTGCGAAAACTTGCCGGGAAATTAACGGGGCGCAAAATAGTTTGGCATATGCTAACATTAACCCTCCAAATTATGCGCAACCGAGATTTTTACACCTTTTTCCATGAAAGAACCATAGCTGCCTGCCTGAAAACCTGGTAGCAGAAGGCAGGAGCCTGTTAGCTTATTTACAAATCAGTTCAAGAGGGAGAGATTTTAATGCAGCTGAAAAATATACCCTGGGTACTGCTCCGGGAAGAACTGGATCGGCTGGACAGTGAAAGGGTTGTTGAACGGATCTGGAATCGTGACCACACTGTTTGGAGCCCCGACCCGGCAGAAATAAGTAACCGGCTTGGCTGGCTTCAAAGCCATGAAGAAATGAAAACCGCCCTGCCGGAAATTGAGCAGTTTGTTGAAGAAGTTCGCGCCGACGGAGTTAAGCAGGTTCTGCTGCTGGGGATGGGCGGTTCGAGCCTGGCTCCAGAGGTTTTCGGCACAATATTCGGAAGCAGAAACGGTTATCCCTCCCTTGAAGTTCTGGACACGACGGACCCGGGCGCCATTTTACATTTTGAGAGAAAGAGCGATCTTAAAAAGACTTTAATCATAGTCTCAACCAAGTCCGGCGGGACAGTGGAAACATTATCTCTGATGAAATATTTTTACAGTAAGGTCAGCGAAGAAGTGGGCGAAGAGAATGCCGGGCAGAACTTCATAGCTATAACCGATCCCGGCAGCAAGCTGGAAGAGAAGGCAGAAGCGCTGGGCTTTAGGAAAGTGTTTCTGAACAATCCGGACATCGGCGGCAGGTATTCCTCCCTCTCTTACTTCGGCCTGGTTCCGGCAGGCCTGTTGGGAATCGACTTGCAAACACTGCTGGAAAAGGCCAAAGAGATGGCTGTAGTCAGCAAAGCCGGGGATTTTTCAGCCAAAGACGGGAATACGCCCGCCCTGCTGGGCGCAGCCTTAAGCGCGATGGGCAAAAGCGGACAGGACAAGATAACCCTGATCGCTTCGGAAAAAATTCGCCCCTTTGGGCTCTGGCTTGAGCAGCTCCTGGCTGAAAGCACCGGCAAAAAAGGTAAAGGATTATTGCCTGTTGACAGCGAGCCCCTGTTAAAGGCTGCAGAATATGGGCCTGATCGGCTATTTATTATATTCAGCCTGAATCAAGACCCTGAAATGGAGGAAACGGCCAAAACCATGGCAAATCAGGGGCTCCCCCTGATCCGGCTGGACCTGCCCGACATCTACAGCCTGGGTGGAGAAATGTTCCGCTGGATGATGGCAACAGCAATTGCCGGCTGGTCGCTTCAGATCAACCCCTTTGACCAGCCTGATGTAGAATCAGCCAAGGTTTTAGCCCGCGACCTGATCACTGAATACGAGGAAAAAGGCCGGCTTAAAGAAGCTGAGCCGGATTTTGAGCTTGATTGCTTTCAGGTTTACCTCGGCTGCCCGCGCTTTAAGGCAAACAACCTTGAAGAGGGCTGGCAGGGCTTTTTCAGCGCCCTTCAGCAAGCCTCCACCGTCAAGATGGGGGCTCTGCCGTATGTCGCTATTCAGGCTTACCTGCAGCCAGACCCTGAAACAGACCGCGCTTTACAACTGCTGCGCCAAAAAATCGGCTCTCTCTACAGAGTAGCTGTCACCGTCGGTTACGGACCGCGCTTTCTTCATTCTACCGGCCAACTGCACAAGGGCGATGCCGGTAACGGGTTCTTTATTCAGCTCACCGCTGAAGACCGGGAAGATGTGATAATTCCAGGCGGGTCCGGCAGCGGCCGCCGCTCAATCAGCTTCGGAACACTGAAGAAGGCCCAGGCGCTGGGCGACTGGCAGGCTTTACTTGATGCGGGCCGAAAGGCGATTCGTTTCCACATAGTAAGCGATGCTGCAGGGGGAATTGATAAACTATCGCAAGCCCTGCAGAAACAGGACTAATTACAAGAAGAGAGATTGCAATCGCACGCTGCCCTCAAACCGCGCGCTGCACCCGGTTAATTTACACGAGCGGTTCCTTTATCCCTTCGAGAGAGTACTTTTGCATTTTTCGCGACAGGGTTGATTGATCTATTTTAAGATGCTTTGCCGCCCTGGATCCGGAGCCATATTTATTAATCGCTGCCGTTATAAGCTCTTTTTCCAGCCGGCTAACCGCTTCTTTAAGGGGTATAACCTCTTCTTCTGACCCGTTCTGGCAGCTTTCAACGTAGTCCTGGGTAAGTATTTCCGGCAAATCATCCAGATCGATAATATCTTCCTTAGCAATTACCACCAGACGCTCAATATTGTTTTCCAGTTCCCGTACATTGCCGGGCCAGGAGTAGGATACCAGTTTTGCCAGGGCATCGCTGGAGATATGTTTGTTGTAATGATAGGCCTCATTATATTTTTTCAGAAAGGTGTAAATCAATAGGGGGATCTCTTCTTTTCTTTCCCTGAGCGGTGGAATATAAATGGGCACAACATTTAAGCGGTAATAGAGATCCTGGCGAAATGCTCCTTTTTCAACCTGCTGCTCGAGATCCTTATTAGTTGCAGCGATAAATCTTACATCAAGGTCTACCGGAGAAGATGCGCCAACCCTCCGCATTTTTTTTTCCTGAATTACCTGAAGCAGTTTAACCTGCTGATCCATAGGCAGCTCACCGACTTCATCGAGAAATACCGTACCTCCGTTTGCCGTTTCGAAGAGGCCGAATTTGCCGCTTTTAGCCGCCCCGGTAAAAGCACCCGGCGTATATCCGAACAGTTCGGATTCAACCAGGTTTGGTGAAATGGAGCCGCAATTAATTTTAACAAAAGGCGCATTTTTGCGAACGCTGGATTGATGAATGTAGCGGGCAAGCAAATCCTTGCCGGTTCCAGATTCACCGGTAATCAGGACTGTAGAGTTTACACCGGCAACAAGCCTGGCAATATTGAGAATTTGCTGCATTTTTGGGGCCCCGGTTATGAATACGGGCATTTTATTATCTACCGCGAGGGCAGGAATATCTTTGACTTCAGTAATAGTATTGCCAATTTCAATTTGACCGGTTATATCCCGCGATATGGCTATTATTTTTGAAATCCTGCCAGAATCGTCTTTAATCGGAATACCAACGGAAACCAGGGTTTTTCCGATACGGGTTGTCTGAATAACGATCTCCCGCTGTTTCGACTCGATTACCCTGGCGATAACCGATGGTTTAAAGAGGCCTTCCTTTTCCAAGTCCTGAACAAATCTGCCTTCAAGGTAATCTTTTTTAACACCGCATTTTTTGGCAACATTTTCACTGGCCCGCAAAGTTTTACCTTTTCCATCGGCAATGTATATAGTTTCAGCGTAATGCTCAAACACCGCCTGCAGTTCGCTGTTCAACTGCCTGATTTTGCTCATTTCCCGCAACAGTTCCTGATCGGCCGTGACATCGCTAAATGATAAAATGTAAAACACTCTTTGCCCTGCCATCGCTTTTTCAAGTTTTGCTTCAAAGCTGCGGCCTGCCAGGCTAATCGGGGCGTGGGGCCCGTCAACAGAGAGCACTTCCAGGCTCATCCCCATATATTCTTCCAGCTCTTCCCGGGAA
>PWUG01000234.1 GCA_003562605.1 Syntrophomonadaceae bacterium
AAAGTGAGGTTTTCCTGATCACGGGCCCGGTGGTCGAGGACCTGTACTCTATTATAGGTCTCGTTACCCACCAGGCGGCGGTGTTCTTCAGCAGTTTGCTCCCGGTGATCGCCTGTAGCTGAAATTATGACGATATTATCGTCTGGGATGCCGCCGCGGTTCAATTCATCCAAAACCTGTGGAATAATGACATCATGACGGGCCCAGAGCCTGGTCATATCGCCGACAATAATACAGGCGGTCTCTCCGTTTTGGACAATATCGCCTAAAGGAGAAGAGCCAATTGGGTTTGCCAGCGCTTCCCGTACCAGAGTTTCTTCTGGTTGCAGATCAGGCAGAGGTTTTGCCAGAAGAACCTTTAAAACCTTATTATCCGGAATATCGAGATCTATGGCCAGCTCACCATAAGGCATCTTTGTAACCACCGCGCTCACCTCCCCGGCCGTCAGTCCGGCAATATTTACTCAAGATCAAATATTTTACCCGGATTCAAAATTAAGTTCGGATCAAAGGCTTTCTTTATTTTTTTCATCATCTCAATTTCAGCCTTATCCATCACCAGGGGTAAATATTCTTTCCTTTTGTGCCCGATGCCGTGCTCACCGCTGATGGTGCCTCCAAGCTCCCTGGTAGTCTTGTAGAGGTCTGTTAAGACAAGAGGTAAAACCGTATGCCACTGTTCCATGCTGTCTTCAGGGCGTTTTAAAATGGTGGCATGCAGGTTGCCGTCGCCGGCATGGCCAAAACAGGGGATTAAGACTCCGTATTTTTTCGACATTTCTTCTAAACGGGGTATTAGTTTAGGGATATTGCTGACAGGGACTACAATATCCTCGCTGCTCTGGACAGGGCTGAGTGCCTTAAATGCTTCTCCGGCATGGCGCCGCACTTTCCAGATTTTCTCCTGGTCGGAAGGGCCTTCGGCGATAAATGCATCGAGGGCGCCTCGGTCCAGGCAGAGTTCACCGATATCGAGGCAATCTTCCCGGATTTGATCGGCATCGTTTCCGTCTATCTCGATTATCAGTACTGCTCCGCAATCCGGGTACTTTTTCTTCTCTCCTAAAAATTCGTGTGTCGTGTCGAGGGTTTGTTTGTCCATTATTTCAATACCGGTTGGTATGATGCGGGTAGTTGTCATAATGACAGGCACGGCATCGATTGCAGATTGAATGTTTTCGAACAACACCATCATGTCAATTTTTGCCTTGGGCAGGGGCAGCAGTTTTACGAAAATTTTTGTGAAAATACCGAGAGTCCCTTCAGAGCCGACCAACAGCTGGATCATGTTATAACCGGTTACGTCTTTAACCCTTTTACCGCCGAAATTACAGATTTCCCCTGTGGGCATCACAACTTCCATGCCAATTATGTACCTGCCGGTTACACCGTATTTGATTGCCCGCCCGCCGCCTGCGTTTTCAGCAACGTTGCCCCCGATGTAGCACATTTCAAGGCTCATAGGATATCCGGCGAAGAAGAGACCTTCTTTTTTAACTTCATTATTTAGTTCATTGGTAATTACCCCGGGTTCGACAACAGCAACCAGGTTTTCCTTGTCTACTTCGAGGATACTGTTCATCCGCTCGATAGAGAGGAGGATGCCGCCGAAAACGGGTACTGCTCCACCGGAAAGTCCGCTGCCGGCGCCGCGGGGGGTCACAGGAATTATTTCCCTGTTGGCCAATTTAAGAATTGCAGAGACCTCTTCAGCGTTGCGGGGTTTCACAACTATATCAGCTTTGTGAGCGTATGCGGGATCAGCCACTTCGTCATGTGAGTAAGGTTCCAGACTTTCATCATTATTAAATATGATATTTTCGGAACCGACAATAGAAGCCAATTCTTTAGCAATGGCTGGGTTAACAACATTGTATTTTGTCATTAAAGGCTCCTTCTGTCAGGCTTTGCTTCTCTCTGACAGGACTAATATTCGTTAGTCCCGGCTGCAAATCCTTTAAAAGTCAACCTTGTGGATAAATCTAAAAGGTTGGAATTTAATATCCCACAGCAATAAGTTAATTTCATCTAATCGAAGAAAATATGAAAGAGGGGACGGAGGGGTTCTTCACACTTTAGTTTTAAATAAAGAAACACGGGAAACTTACCCGTGCTTCTTTTTATGGTGCCGAAGGTGGGAGTTGAACCCACATGCCCGGAGGGCGCACGATTTTGAGTCGTGTGCGTCTGCCAATTCCGCCACTTCGGCAGGTCGTACTATATGTTAGCACAATCCAGTGTTGGAAGCAAGCAGTCGTGCTGTCATTTATATTCGGATTCTTCTGAATTTAACTGCAAAACGGCCCATTTACAAATAATTAATTAAGTTATTAAATTCACAAAGCAGGGAAATAAAACTTTACTATCGAAAATATTAAACGGTAAAAGTATATTTTGCGTGACAATTTAAATTAGGGGTGATTATTTTATGAGCGAATTGATTAAAGGTGGAGCATTTTTGCTTGGTTCTGTGGATGAAAACACTGTTTTCACTCCGGAAGATTTTGACGATATCCATTTGATGATTAAGAAAACCAGCTATGACTTCATGAAAAACAAAGTTGAACCAAGAGCCGATGAAATAGAAGAGAAGGCTGAAGGTGTAACAGTTGGTTTGTTACGTGAGGCCGGTGAGCTTGGTCTTTTAGGCAGTGATATCCCTGAAGAATTTGGTGGAGAAGAAGCAGATAAGATTACGACAATGATAATTACAGAGAACACATCGATTTGTGGGGGTTCATTTGCTGGAGCTTTTGGAGCGCATACCGGTATCGGTACTTTGCCAATTGTCTACTTTGGCACAGAAGAACAAAAGCAAAAATATTTACCGGGATTGGCTACCGGGGAAATGATTGCCGCGTACGCTTTAACCGAACCGGAAGCCGGATCGGATGCCCTTAATATTAAAACCAAGGCGATTCTCTCTGAAGACGGCAAACACTATATTTTAAACGGTGCCAAGCAGTATATCACCAATGCTGCATGGGCAGATGTCATTATCACTTATGCCAAGATCGACGGAGAAAAATTTACTGCATTCATCGTTGATGCCGATACCGAAGGGGTATCGATCGACCCGGAAGAGAAAAAAATGGGGATCAAGGGATCTTCGACCTGCAGCGTTATTTTAGAAAACGCCAAGGTGCCGGTTGAGAATATGCTCTGGAAGGAAGGCAAAGGTCACCAGGTTGCTTTTAACATCCTGAACATAGGACGTTTCAAACTAGGCGCAGCTACGATTGGCGGCAGCAAGCGGGTTATTGAATTTGCTTCTGAATATGCTTTGCAGAGAGTACAGTTCAACCAGCCTATTGCCCAGTTTAATCTAATAAAAAATAAATTTGCCAACATGACCATACTTACTTACATCATGGAAAGTCTTGTTTACCGCATCGCTGGAATGATTGAAGAGAAACTTGAGGAAGTTAAGGAAGCCGGAGCTGAAAGCTCGGATATAGTCCAGGCAATCCAGGAATATGCCATCGAATGCTCCATTTCGAAGGTGTACTGCTCCGAGGCATTGGACTATATTGTCGATGAAGGTCTGCAGATTTTTGGCGGATACGGATATGGGGAGGAATACCCGGCAGAGCGTTCTTACAGGGACAGCCGTATCAACCGTATTTTTGAAGGAACAAATGAAGTTAACCGGATGCTTATCCCGGGCACCCTGCTGCGTAAAGCTATGAAGCAGGAAGTCCCCTTCATGGAAGCAGTGATGGGCCTTGGCGGAACACTTGGCAAACTTAAAGAAGCTGAAGTTCCTGAAAGTAGTCCGGAAAAGGAAGAATTTTACCTGAACAACATGAAGACTCTCTTCCTGCTGGCAGCCGGAAACGCTGCTCAGAAGTTTGGTCAGGATCTGACCAATGAGCAGGAAATCCTTTGCACCCTGGCCGATATGGCCATGGAAGTATTTGCTGCTGAAAGTGGCCTGTTGAGGGCGAAGAAAATGCTGGCTCAGGGTGAAAGTGAAGAGTCCAACCTGGCCATGAGTATGACTAAGTGCTTCATCAATGAAATGATTCCGAAGATGGAAGCCTGGGCGAAGGAAGTCATTGCCGGAACCCTGGAAGGCGAAGCTGCATCTAAGGCTTACTCCGGCATACGCATCCTGTCGAGTTTTGAACCGATAAATACTTATGCCCCGAAGCGGGAAATTGCAGATGCAGTATATGAATGCAAAAAATATTTCCTTGATCGCGGTTAAGAGAAATGTAGGTTGCCTTGACTAAATAAAAGGGAGCCGGTTTTTAAACCGGCTCCCTTTTAAAGTTTCACTGAGACAAATCAAATATTTTTTTAAATAGCTCTTTTAATTTTGCCTGATTTAATGCAACGTGTACAGACATTTACCCTCCGGGGGGAACCGCTCAGCAGGATTTTAATCCTCTGGATATTCGGACGCCACTTTCTTTTAGTTTTAATATTTGAGTGACTGATTTGGAAACCAGTATCTTTGCTTTTTTTGCAAACGACGCAAATTTTAGCCATTTTACAACCCTCCCGGTACCTTTAATGTCACGCGTTATATTGTAGCACATCAATGCCTATCAAACAAGATATTTTTAAATTTTCATTGTTGTTTCATTGTTGAAGGGTATAGCCAATAAATAGCGAAAAATAATTAATGTGCCAAAATGAAAATAAAAAGGGGGAAATGTTTTGACACAAGCTATCTATCCTGGCAGTTTTGACCCGGTAACGAAAGGACACCTTGACATTATAATAAGATCAAGTAAAATTATGGATCGTCTTATAGTTGCAGTCTTGGACAATCCCCGTAAAGTTGCAACCTTTGATATTGAACAAAGGGTTGAAATGCTGAAAATGGTAACAAAGCCTTATCCCAATGTCGAAGTCGATTTTTATAATGGTTTACTGATTGACTATGCAGAGCAGATGAAAATAGATATCCTTATTAAAGGGCTTCGGGCCATTTCTGATTTTGAATTTGAATTCCAGATGGCTTTAGTCAACCAGAAGTTAAACCCGGCTATTGAAACACTTTTCATGATGACGAACAGCAAGTATTCTTACCTGAGCTCCAGTATCGTCAAGGAGATCGCTGCCCTTGGTGGAGATATCAGCAGCCTGGTACCGCCTGAAGTTTTTGATATGGTTGTTTCAGAATACAGTTAAAGTGGCAGGTATCAGCTTAGCAGGCAAAAAAAGTGTGTCGTGAGGTCACGGTCTGAAAATGGTTAGTTATGATCAATTACTTATAGAGAGTACGCTAACAGCTGCCAGCAATCAACTGCCGGTTAATCCGGGTAGTCTTATTTTCTTTGGAATATTTCTCATGGCGGTTGGCGCGGTATCGATTATCTGTCCACAGGTTTTCTGGTACCTGCGGATAGGTCGTAAAATACCGGGCGTGCCGCCAAACAGGCTGTACTTGTGGGTTCTCCGCTTTGGGGGGTTGTTGGTTATAGCTCTGGGAGCTATAATCTTATTTATCACCGGGACTATCAGTCTTTGAAAAACAGTTTTTCCCAGGGGTCGCTTAAGATAATAGACCAATTATAGAAAGAAGGCTTGAGATTGAAAAATAAATGGCTGTTCAGAGCAGCCGTAATTATCGTGGTATTGGTTGTACTGGGCTTTTTTATACGCATCGATTACTTCGTTATAAGGCCAAGCAGGGCTGTCGATTTGAGCGACCTAATTGCTGTGGAAAATGCAGACGAAGATGATCGGGGTGTATTTTATCTGGTTACCGTTACCCAGCAAAGAGCCAGCATTTTGATGGCAGTATATGGTCTTTTACATCCTTACATGGAATTAAACCCTATGGAGAGGGTTATCCCCATGGATATGGATGAAACAGAATATCGGGAGTTGCTGGCGGAAAATATGATCGAAAGCCAGCATTTAGCCCAGGTTGTCGCATTACGAAGAGCCGGCTATGAGGTTGATATTGTAAGTGAAGGGGTCGAGGTGGTTGGGTTTCTGGATGATGCCCCTGCGGCGGGTTATCTGCAGGAGGGAGACAAGATCATTTCAATTGATGATAACCCTGTTTTCCTGGCTACTGAAGTTCCCCTGCTTGTACAGGACCGGGTGGTTGGTGCTGATGTCGCTATATCAATCGTCCGTGATGATCATGACATGCTTCTATTTATACCTACAGGGATTCATCCCGAAGATGATTTAATGCCCTACCTTGGTATATTTATTCGGACTATGCCCTGGGAACCGGTTATACCGATCAATATAACCATGAATACGGGCAGAATCAGCGGACCGTCGGCAGGTTTAATGTTTGTCCTGGAAATTATGAACCAGATTCTGCCGGAAGACCTGACAGCCGGGAAAGCAATTGCCGGAACCGGCACTATCGATATGAACGAGAAGGTTGGCCGGATTGGTGGTGTTGTACAGAAGGTTGTTGCAGCAGAAAGAGCTGGCGCAGAATATTTTCTTGTCCCACTCGGCAATTACAGTGAAGTTAAAAAAGTTGCAAAAAATATAGTAATTGTTTCCGTGGAAAATCTGGAGGAAGCCCTTGATTTCTTATTAACACTGGATCAATCCTGATCGATTTTGACACTGTTCAGGCAGGGTGCTATACTTAATATAGAGAGTTAAAT
>PWUG01000334.1 GCA_003562605.1 Syntrophomonadaceae bacterium
CCGTTAGCACATAAGATCAGATCATCGTCTTCCAAAAACTCGCGATAAAACCCTAAGTCTTCCAGATCGCCGTTAGCGATAATCACAATACGTTTTGGAGGCATAAGTAAGTCTTCCTTTATTATTTGCCTTTCAGGTATTAACCTTACTTAAAACTTTAAAAAATTTCTCCAGGCGCAGAAGCCCTTCTTTAAGGGTTTCCATCGAGCAGGCATAAGAAATACGAATATAGCCTTCGGCTCCGGGGCCAAAATCAATTCCTGGAGTTACAGCTACTCCGGCTTCTTCGAGAATATGCAGAGCAAACGAATAGGAGTCATTAGTGTATTCTTTGACGTTTGCCAACATGTAAAACGCTCCATCCGGAGGTTTGACCGGTGCAATACCGATTTTCTGCAAAGTTTTGTACAGATGAAGACGGCGATCGTTATAACTTCCAAAACGTTCCTGAAGGACCTCCGGGCTTTCCTGAAGGGCGGCAATGCCGGCTGCCTGAATAAAAGCACAGGCACAGATAAAAAGGTTTTGCTGCAATTTTTGAATGTTTCGAACCAGGTTTTGCGGGGCAATCAGGTAGCCCAGGCGCCAACCGGTCATAATATTACGTTTGGAAAAACCATTTATGACCACGGCACGGTCTGTAAATTCGAGGATCGAATGATCCCTGCCTGCATAGTTTATCCCGTGATAAACTTCATCGGAAATTATGTATGAGCCCAGCTCAGCAAGGCCCTGAAGTTCCTTTTCCCCTAAAACAGCACCGGTAGGATTAGCCGGGGAATTGATCAAAATCCCTTTTACATTTGGGCCCATTTGTTTTTTTACTTCTGATGCCTTCAGTATGAAGGCATCTTCTTCCCTAACGGGAACCAGAATCGGTTCTGCTCCGATATAGCGGACAAAATTCGGATAACATGCATAATATGGATCGGACATAATTATCTGTTCTCCACTGCTCAGTAAAGAGGAAAAAGCGAGAAGCATCGCCGGAGAAGAACCGGAGGTGACAATTACTTGTTCAGGGTAAATTTCTATCCCATAAATCTTTTTGTAATAACTGGCAATCTCTTCTCTCAATTCAGGTTTTCCGAGGCTGTGGGTATAACCGGTATCGTTTTTATGAATTGCATCTATGGCAGCCTCTTTAATCGAGGCAGGTGTTTCGCCTCCAGGCTCGCCGACTTCCATATGAACAATAGAAGCCCCACTGGCTTCAAGCAGTTGGGCTCTTTCTAATATTTCCATGGCCAGAAAGGGCTTAACCTGCCGAACCCTGTCCGGCAGGATCATCTCTACCGATTGATTCATATTCATATAATCCACTTGACTGCCCCTTTATATCCTGACAATTTATATCGTCAATATTTTTGTTTATGACCGCTGTATCGGATCAATCGATTTGTCTCAAAGTTCTTGAAAGATGCCTAACTTTTAAGCCTCTCCTTTTCTTTTTCACTAATCAACTCAGCACAATATTCAATTATTTCTCTGCGCCGCACAATTCCAATAAAAACACCCTGATCATCTACCACAGGCACAAAGTTCTGGCCGCTCGCCAATGATAAAAGATCAACAATTCGTGAATCGATACGCACAGGCTTATTGGTCGAATGCCGGGTTATATCATCCAAAATTATCTTTTCCATGTCATTGAGGTCAAGGCCGGGAGTGTTTTTTAACTTCCAGAGTAAATCACCCTCTGTTATAGTTCCGGCATAATAACCCTGTTCATCGACCAGGGGTACAGCTGCGAAGCTCTGGCGTTCCATTCGTTCCAGAGCCTGGCGCATTGTTGTTTTAGGCGTTAAACATATAACTTCACTCTTCGGAATCAAAAAAAAAGCAACCTTCATTAAAAATCAAACCCTTCTTCATTGTCAATAATTCCACCGTTAACGATTCTAAAACCGGCTTTACGATATAGTTCGGTTAATTCCGGCTCAAATAAAACATTCACTGTTTTAATCTGATCTGTATTTATCTTCTTAATCACAATCTGCAAAAGCTTAAGCCCGACACCTCTTCTACGGTAATCCGGGTGGACTAACAGGTTTCGGATAAAAGCATCATCAACTCCATCGCTAATTACATCAACAAAACCTACCAAACGGTTTATATCAAAACAAGCGGCCGTCATGTATGTACGGCCAATAATTTTTTCAAGTTGCTCTTTCCTGGCATCCCAGCCGACTTCACTTCTCAGGGTAGCAACCGCTGCTGCATCAAGGCCGGGGTTTTCAATATACCGCAAATGCACCTGCCCACCTCACAATCATTTTCCAATAGTTATTATAACACTATTACAGAATTTTTTAAGGCTTTGGTTTATTTATTCTGACCGGAGTATAAAAAATAGAGGTAAAATATAAAAATCCCTACAATAATTGAAAGAATGATGCTGTATGAGTCAACCTGAATCCGGCCTGACGATAAAATCAGGTAAGCACCGGTTAAACCGACTATAACAAGGGCAACTATTTGCAGCTTTTTTTTCATGGTCATTTGCAGTTACCTCCGGTATAAATCAGATAAAAATCGATTAAGCTTTTTCCAGTTTGGACAGCAAGTCGCTCAGGGTTTTACTGATGCTCTCCCTGATAACCACTTCTGCTCTTTGATCATAGTCAGTAGGCTGGTAGTTAATAATAGCCAAACTTGTGGTCAGGCGAGGCAGGTCTGCCACCGGGTAGACTACAAGGCTGCTGCCTACCACCATCATGAAATCACACTCAGCTTGAATAATATGTTGCAGCTCGAAAAAAAATGTTGGCATCGGATCACCAAAAAGCACCACATCAGGTCTGAGTATGCTGTAACAGTTATGACAAACCGGTGGAATCCTCTTTAACTCCACCTGCTGCACCAATTCTTCAAAAGGGTATTTCTTTTTGCATCCCAGGCAGTAACCCGTACGCAGGTGACCGTGCACTTCCCAAACATTTTTTGAACCGGCTTTAACATGCAGACCATCAATATTCTGCGTGATAAGGCCTTTGAGGTAACCAAGTTTTTCTAGTTTGGCCAGAACCTGGTGGCCAGGGTTTGGTTCGGCAGAAGAAATTTTGACAAAACGGCTAAAACCGGCTTCATAGAAGAGGCGGGGATTGTTATTAAGAACATCGACAGAAGAAACGGCAATTGGATCGACCTTTTCCCAGATCCCGGTTCCCGGTGAACGGAAATCGGGAATTCCGCTGTCGGTGCTGATGCCGGCCCCGGTTAGAGCATAGACATTGTTATGTTCTTTAATCAACTCAGCCAGGTGATCAACTTGTTCCGTATAGTTCATCCGGGAACCTCCCTGTTTTTATGATTTTTCCGATAACCGCATTAGGTTTTAATTCCGCTGCCCATTGGGCAGCAGAGAGAGCCTGCAGAACGGTCTTTTAATTCGGGCTTGTCAACTTTAATAATATCGTAAAAATCATTCCATTGCGAGTAGGTAAACCCTTTTTCAATGCAGATTTCAGCCAGTTTGCCCCGGGCACAGACATGATCACTCCATGAAGCTCCAAAACGGTCGTTGCTGCCGTCACCGATGTAAATTACAGGCAGCCCTTTGTTTTTTAATCCAACCACATGAGCCGCTTTACAGTTTCCGCAAACCGGGCATACGGCATGAGCATGTGGATTGCTTACTTCCAGGCGGCCGTTTCGGTTAATGAATGTATTATTTCTGTATATTTTATCGATCTTTCCACGCAGGCCGAAATGCTCCAGAATCGGCTCAATATAAAAACCAAATCCATCGCTGGCAACTATAACCGGGCAGTTATATTTATGAGCGTATTCTAAAAATTGTTCGAAACCCGGGCGTATTTCCGCCCACTCAAATACTTTAGCATACAGCTGACCCATATCTCCCGGTAGGAGCTTAACAATACCCTGCAACCACAACCGGATCGGTATTTTTTTGAGCCTGTATTCGCGATTAATTTCCAGGAAAGCCTGAGCACCGTAGTGGGCAGCCAAGTCGAAAGAAAGATCTCTTGTCGTTATTGTCCCGTCAAAATCTACAATATATGCTGTATTGAAAGTCATAATTACCTCCGGGCAAAAAATTTGAGCGGCCGATCAACACCGCCCCACTTAGAATTATAATTTTATTACTGGTCGGAGATTGCCGGCGGGCATTTTAATCTGCGGGAATATCTCTTTTTAATCGAAAAGATAGGCAACATCCTTGGGGTTTCGAGCCAGCATTCCGGCCCCGCTCTTCAACAGTTCTTCTGCAGAGCGAAAACCCCACAAAGCCCCTACCGGGTAGAACCCTCCCCTGACAGCGGTTCGCATATCAGTATCGGTATCGCCCAGATAAACTACTTCCTTCGGTTTAATCCTTATTTTCTCTGCAATAATTAATGCCCCGTAAGGATCCGGTTTACGGGGAATACCTGTTTGTATGCCGCATACTTCTTCAAATTTCCAGTCGGACAGTAATTTGTTTACAGTTAAAACCGCAAACTCGTGAGGTTTATTTGAAAATATCGCTTTTGGTACCAGCTTCTTCTCAAGCGAATCAAGCAGTGCAGGAATCCCGGGGTAAGGCCTGGTATGGTCGCCCCACCGCCGGCTGTATTCTTCTTTTACTGCTTTTACCATATATTCAGCGTCTTTCTCGTTCTTTATGCCTTCCGCAGGGACAGCCCGCCTTATAAGAATCTCTATTCCATCTCCGACAAAATAACGGTAAGCATCAACCGGGTGTTCGCTAAAACCGTTTTGCCTGAGCACAGCATTTACAGAAAGGGCCAGGTCTTTCAGGGTATCCAAAAGCGTACCGTCGAGATCAAATATTATCGCTCTATAGCTCAAAACTTATTCTCCCTCCAGGAGTTAGCTGGTTTTAGTCCAGCGTCCGACAAGCGGCAGGATCGATTCCGGGTAGTAATTTCTGAAAATGCGGTAATAATAAAGCTCTTCTTTGTTTCTTACCGGTACAGGTGCAAGCTCGGACTCCCTGGTGAATTCAGTATCGCTAATAGCCTCTTCAGCCACAGCAGCAAGCATATCAGATGAACCCGATCCCTGATCAAATTGCTGTTTTTCTCGCCATGCCACCCTGGAGCCTAATTCCTGCACAAAAGCACGCCTTAGTATCCATTTATCGACCGGTTCATCTTCATCACTGTCATGCAGCTTCCAATCAAGAGGAAACTGCTGCACTAATTCAAGCAGGGCCGGTTTAAGGAAAGGCACCCGGCAGTCAAGCCCGTGCGCGGAATTCATCCGGTCCACTCTCTGCAACCCTGTTTTACTTAGGTTCTTCAGAAATCCTTCTATCTCTTCAGTAATCTCTTGTTCAGAACTAAGCGTCTTTAAATAGCTATACCCGGCAAAAATCTCATCGGAGCCTTCTCCGGTCAACATTACCTTACGGCCGTCTAAAGCCGCCTGGCGAGCGGCAATATAGTTAGGAATAGATGAACGCACATATGCACAATCAAAAGATTCGAGGTGGTAGATCACTTTAGGCAGGACTTTAAGCATTTCATCAAGATCATATTTATAAACATGAGGCTTTGCACCGATGCGCTCGGCTACAATTTTTGCATATTCTATATCCTGGCTTCCTTTTACACCAACAGTATAAGTGGAAATCGGGTCGGGTGATATCTCGGACGCAAGGGCGGCAACAACACTGCTGTCAAGTCCCCCACTAAGGTATACACCAAGATTATCTACTCCCTTGATCCGTTCTTCTACGGCAAGGAAAAGCAGGTGGCGCATTTTTTCTTCAGCCTCTTCAAGAGTAAGATGTTTGTTCTCAATAATCCGCGGCACTTTATAATATCTAACCCAGCCATTCTTATCATCTAAATAACTACCCGGTGGGGCTTCCTTAATTGGAACATCAAGATCTACCAGCGCTTTTATTTCCGGGGCAATGTATAGAGTATTATCTTTTTTTGCATAATAAAGCGGTTTAACTCCAAATGGGTCCCTGGCAACCAGGTGATTGCCCTCTTTATCAAAATAAGCGATGGCAAATTCTCCTTCGATGCTCTCGAAACAGGAAAGGCCTTCTTGATCAAAAAGATCGCAAAACCTGGTTTCACCTTCACCACCCTGTAAAACCGTCCCTTCCTCTTCAGAAAACACCATGTATCCATCCAATGCTGCGGAAATATCACTTTCGTTATTTGGAGTAGAGCTGCTCAAGATTGCCATACCACAACCTTCTTCGTCTGTTTGCATTCCTTTGCAGGTTCCCCTGAACTTAACACTTTCTATAAGCGGTTCCATATCAGACGCTTCACTTTTTTTGCCGAATATTGCAACTAAGCCGGACATATAAATCAACTCCTGTAAATTATTTATCTTCTACCTGGGTAGAAAACTGTTCTATAAGTATAGCACATTTGGAGGGATTTGTAAAAAAATGGTGTAGCATATCAACAATTTCATTTAATATTGCCAATTATTCTGTTTATATGAACAATATGTCCATGTTGTTTTTCATTCATACAATTACGCGCAGTTTTAATCAGTGATTTTTTACATCAAAAGAGGGTTAAGTTTGTTTTGCATGTTCTTTATAATAAAGGGCCCCAACCGGGCAGGCATCGACACAGAGTGTGCATTGAGTACAAATTGATTCTGCCAGGGGTAAATCTTTAAAGGTTGTTACAATCCGATTAATGCCGCGATTGGTAAATCCGATTGCCCCGACTTTCGCCACTTCCCGGTCGGCCCAGATGCACTGACCGCAGAGCACACAGCGGCTGCGATCAAAAGCAAAATCCTCCGGACTTTCATCCAGCTCAAAATCTCTGACAATAGATTTAAAACGGTCATGGCGAAGTTTAATCCCGCGTCTCTTGGCTATTGTCTGGAGGGTACAGTTACGGTTAGCCGGGCAATCACGGCATTTCAGATTGTGGTCAGAAAGGATCAGCTCAAAAGCAGTTTTAACCAGCCGATCCACCCGCTGGCTCCTGGTTTTTACATCCATACCTTCTTTGACAGTTAATGTACAAGAGGTAACCGGGTGGGAGGAGCCCTCAATTTCTACAAAGCAGAGTCTGCAGCTGGCGTTGGGCCTCTTTTCTTCGTGAATAGCACAAAGATGAGGTATGTAGATATCATTATCCAGGGCTGTCCAGAGCAACTTACCTCCGGCAGGGGCCTTGATTCGGCGACCGTCTATGGTTAAGTTTACGAATTCACTCACTTCGCCTTTTCTCCTTTTCCGGTGGCAAAACCGGGGGCGAAAGTTTTACCACTGCGTTATACTCTGTTGGACAGGCTTTACGGCAGTTATCACATTTAACACACTTTTCCTGGTCTATTTCTTTTAAGCCGTCATCCCTGGTAAAAATAGCTTCAGTCGGACAGCTGCCAACGCAAACGTTACAGAGCTTACTGCACTTCGGCGGCTCGATATAATATAGGATTAAGTCGCGGCAGACCAGGGCCGGGCAGCGCCCTTCTTCAATGTGAGCCTTATATTCATCGCGAAAATACCTGAGGGTTGTTAGAATAGGATTTGGAGCTGTGCGGCCCAGATTGCAGAGTGAACCGTCGCGGACATCTTCCGCGAGTTCTTCAAGTAAATTCAGCGTTTCGCTGTCACCTTTCCCTTTTGTTATATCAACAAGAATATCGAGCAAATGCCTGGTACCGATACGGCAGAATGTACATTTTCCACAGGATTCGTGCTGGGTAAATTCAAGGAAATAACGGGAGACTGCAACCATGCAATCATCCTGATCCATCACAACCAGGCCGCCTGAGCCCATTATGGCTCCCGCTTCATGCAAAGAATCAAAATCGATCGGTACATCAAGGGCAGACTCGGGCAAACAGCCTCCGGAAGGGCCGCCAATCTGAACAGCTTTAAAATCCCTGTTGTTGGGCAATCCGTCTCCGACATCGTAGATAAGCTGGCGCAAAGTTGTGCCCATCGGCACTTCAACCAGGCCGGTATTGACTACTTTACCTACCAGTGAAAAGACTGCCGTACCGGGGCTTTCTTCGGTGCCAATGCCTTTGAACCAATCGGCACCATGGCGGATAATCATAGGAACAAAAGCAAATGTTTTTACATTATTGAGCACAGTAGGCTTGCCGCGGAAACCCTGGCTTGCCAGGCGGGGCGGCCTGCTTTCAGGCATGCCCATCTTTCCCTCCATTGAGCTGACAAGAGCGGTCGCTTCACCGCAGACAAATGCTCCCGATCCCTGGAAAATTTCGAGATCAAAGTTAAAGTCGGAGCCAAGGATTGATGACCCAAGCAGGCCTTTATCGCGGGCCTGATCGATAGCCTCCTGAACGTGCCCGACTGCACGGGGGTATTCAGCCCGGATATAGATATATCCCTGCTCTGCGCCTATTGCATAGGCACAGAGAACCATACCCTCGATAACCAGGTGAGGATCTGACTCCAGGATACTGCGGTCCATGAAAGCCCCGGGATCACCTTCATCAGCATTACAGATAACATATTTTTCATCCCCTCCTGAGTTAAGGCAGGCCTCCCACTTGCGCCCGGCGGGAAAACCGGCGCCACCACGGCCCCGTAGTTTTGAGGCTTCTATTTCTTTCAGGACTGCCTGCGGTTTTTGCGTCAGTGCTCTGGCTAAAGCACTGTAGCCTTCTCGGTCAATATAGCTATCTATATCACGGGCATCTATATAACCGCAATTTTTTAGAATCAGTTTCTCTTCATATATTCCGCGCGGGAAATCCTCGAAAGTCGGAAAAACATCGTTCCGCTCAAGAGCAGCCAGAGCATATTCATACGAAGGATCCTCTCCCCCCAGAAAATCTTCCACCAGGCGATGGACAAGTCCTTCATCGAGGTAACCATAACATACAGCTGGAAAACCGGGTTTGGCGATAATAGCCAGCGGTTCTGCATAACAGTGGCCAATGCAACCCACCTCGACAATATCCACATCGAGATCTTTTTCTTTTATTTCACGGGCAAAATCTTCCTTAATCTTCAGAGCACCTGCGGCTACACCACATGTGGCTGTTCCAATCAACACCTGAGGTTTGTCCCCTCTGGATTGTGCCCGGATTTTTGCTTCATCTTGCATATCCCGGTAAAGTTCTAAGGGTTTCTTACTACCCATTAATGCCCGCCCTCCTCTTGTTCCGGCTTCTGTTCTTTGTTGTCTTTATCATTTTGTTCATTCAGGGCAAGCATTATACCATCAACCCTGGTCGGGGTTACTTTACCTTCCACCTGATCATCTACCACCACTACCGGAGCCATAGTACAGCAGCCTACACAGGCTACCCGCTCAAGACTGTAGAGACGGTCAGGGCTGGTCTCTCCTTCCTTGATTTCCATCCTGCGTTCAAAAGATTCCAGGGTAATATCACCACCGACCATATAGCAGGCGGTACCGAGGCAAACTTTAACCTGGTGCTTGCCAGGTGGATTAAGGCGAAATTGGTTGTAAAAAGTAGCCAGCCCATAAACATCTGCAGCAGGCACTTTAGTATCCTCGGCAATCTTTTCCATTGCCAGGGCAGGCAGATAGCCCAGTTTAGCCTGAACTTTTTGTAATATGGGAATTAAATTTTCGCGGTTTTTTGAATTGTTACTGAGTACTTCATCGACACAGACAAGGATTTGCTCCTTCTCGTCTTCCAGTAGCTGCAACAATTACATCTCCTTATATAATTTCTTAAATTTATCACATCATTATAATTATAACACAACTGATAATGAACATATTAAAGGGCTTAAACGAGAAGATCCAAAGAACATGATTCAGAATCCGGTTAATATGATAGCACTTTTTCTTTTTTAATGCAGGAAGATTAAGAGGTTACCCGGTATATCAGTTCTTCTTTATAGCCGGTAACTATTTTAATATAACCGCTGAGCATTTCGTTTATTTCATCATTGCCGGTATCGACAAGCAGATGGCCATATTCCAGCGAAAGTACCTTTTCCCTGGTTGCAGCTACGATGATATTCTCTTTCCCCACCTGGCTAATCACTTCAGCGCTGATCTGTTGGTTGCCCCGGCCGAAGATATAACCCTGACCGCCGATGACGGTAACTATAATCCTGGCCTTTTTACCTCTTATTAACTCGAGAATCTGCTTTTCACTTACATCTGCAGCTAAAAGTTTGCCATTTGAGACAACATCGACACCAAGGAGCGTGTTTTCAAGCCCGAGCTTTTTCATAATCGGCCCGGTTGTCGATCCCGGCCCGATTATATAGATAATATCCTGCTCCATGTTTTCAACAACCTGTTCGGCTATCGCTTCAAGGACAGATTCTTCCGAACCCACTCCACCTATTTTCAGGTGCTGCATCAAATCCCCTGCACAGGGTACCAACAGGTAACCGTAGAGACGTGCTGAAAGACGTCCTTCCCGAAAAGCATCCTCATCGATATCCATCACTTCAGCACGGCGCAGGGGTAGGCTGCCTTCCTGGAGAAACAACTTTGCCAGCTCGCCTGCATTGCGGGGTGTAGTGGCGTAAACTGCCGAGTGTATTTTTACCCCGGCCGGAATACCGATAACCGGAAGGGTATCGCTGTCGCCAAGAACGTTATAGATATTACGGGCGGTGCCGTCTCCGCCGGCAAACAAGATCAGGTCAACATCTTTTTTCGACATTTCCCGGACCGCCTTCTCGGTGTCGTCTGAATTGGTCGGCTCGCTTATACTTTCAATCAATCGCGGCTCGAAGCCGCAATGCAGGGCAGTTTCTTCACCCATGGATCCCGGGCAGGTAATCAGCTCCAGCTGATCTTTAATTGCAGCTATCACCCGGATTGCCTGTGCAGCTTTTGCTGCTGATTCGGGACGGGCTCCCATAGACCTTGCTTTTTCCACAATTTCAGGGCCGTCGGTTCCTTTGAGGCCGACTTTTCCCCCCATACCGGCTATAGGGTTAACGATCAAACCTATTTTTTTCATCGTCTGGTTAAATGCAGCGATGATTTATTGATGCCCATTGCCGCTTCCCAAACCGATTCACACAGCGTGGGGTGTGGGTGGATCAACTCGGACATATCGGCGGCAGTGAGCCCCCTGGCTATTGCCATGGTCCCTTCCTGAATGAGATCGGAAGCATGTGGCCCTAAGACATGAACACCGATCACTTTTTCCTCCTCACCGGCGGTTATTATTTTTACAGCGCCTTCTTTTTCATCCTGGGTCGCTGCTTTACCGTTCGCAGAAAAGGGAAATTTACCTGTTTTTATGTTTTCATATCCTTTTTCTTTAGCCTCTTCCTCACTCAAACCTACACAGGCTAATTCGGGATCTGTAAAAAGACAGCTCGGTACGGCAGTACCGTCAAAGTGGGCTTCAATACCGGCAATATTTTCAGCAGCAACAATACCCTGGTGGTATGCAGTATGGGCCAGGTAATAATTCGGGAAGGTAGCATCCCCAACAGCATAGATTCCGGGAGCTGAAGTTTCCATCTTGCTGTTAACTTTAATTCCACTTTTATCATACTCCACTCCCAGGGTATCCAAATCCTGATCACCAAAAGCCGCTTTGCGGCCAACTGCCAGGAGCAAACTTTCTGCTCTTACTATTTCCTGACCCTTACGAGTCTTCACAGTCAGTTTAAACTGCTCATCTTCTTTTTTAATAACTTCTATTGGTGAGTTCATCATGATCTCGAGTCCACTCTTCCGCATATACGTGGCCAGGCGGCGGACCATTTCCAGGTCCATACGCCGCAGAAGCCTTTCACTGCGATGCACTATGGTCACTTTAACTCCAAGTCCCATAAAAATAGAAGCCATTTCCAGAGCAATAACCCCTCCGCCGATTACAGCCATTGTTTCGGGAAGTTTCTCAAGGGCCAGCGCCTCTTTCGAAGTAATAATTCCGGGAAGATCGATGCCCGGTGTTGGCGGGTAAATCTCATCACTGCCTGTAGCCAGGATAATAGTTTCCGTTTTGAGCTTAATCTCTTCACCGCTGCCAGTCATAATGCTGACCAGGTTGGCACTCAATGCCCTGGCATCGCCGTAATACACATCGACATTTTTATTGTCCATCAATTCACTGATATGATCAACCAGCTCGTTGACAATCTTTTTCTTCTTCTCCTGTAACTGTGGGTAATTGAATTCCATCTCTTTTATATTGAAACCAAATTCATCCGCCGTCTGCAGACGGCGGTAAAAAGCGGCCCCGTGAGTGAGAACCTTGGTCGGGATACAACCGTGGTTCAGGCAAACCCCGCCCAGTGTGTCTTTTTCGACTACAGCGGTTTTTAAACCGAGGGAGCCGGCCCTCAATCCCGCCAAGTAGCCCCCCGGTCCGCCGCCGATTATAACAACTTTGTAACTTTCGCTCATAAATTAGTCTCCTTTCTCCTTTATCATTCCATGCACGCTCGTAAATACAGCGGGTATAACCATCGAAAAACCCTTGACCAGGGCCCTTGTCATCCGTTCGTAACTGATATCATAACCCAGATCCTGAAGGCCGGCCGCTTTTTCGTCTATTTCAAACTGCTTTTCACTCCGGGCAAGGCGGTAATCTTTCTTTAAAATTCTGTTGTAAAGATCCGCTGGCAGCTTAAAAAGTATTGCCCCATGCTGCAAAACTATCCCGTCACGCCGAAGCTGGGCGCTGCCGACCACTTTTTTACCATCCACCTGGACCTCGTAGGCTGATGGTGTATCAAAACAGGAGCCGGGTGCCAGGCCCCCCTGTCCTTTTTCTTCAGGGGTAACCGAGGCAAGAATGTTCAACAGGTTGAAAGCGGTAACTATACCGCGGCTGATCGCCCTGTAAGCATCCATTACCCCTCCGTTGTTGATAAAAGGATGGACTTCGGGTACGATAATACTGTAGGTCAGCTCGTGGTGATGGAGAACCGCCCGACCACCTGTGGGGCGACGCACTACTTCTACTCCTGCTTTGCGGCAGGCATCCATATCGACTATTTCACTTTCGTCTTGAAAATAGCCGAGAGAAACCGCAGGAGGTGACCAGCGGTATAGGCGAAGCGTAGGGGGGCATTCTCCTGTTGCAACTTCCTCCATTATTTCAATATCTCTGTCCAT
The DNA here is from genome assembly GCA_003562605.1 of Syntrophomonadaceae bacterium. Next base: position 13,014 of record PWUG01000334.1, read on the forward strand.
GTTCGATTTTCCCGGTAATGGAGGGTCCAGGATCAAGCGCCACTGGTAGCGCATTTAAGGTTTTCCTCCTTTAAACCTGAGCCTTACTCCTTCAATGAATCGAATAATTCTTTTAGGTTTTTTTCACATTCCAAAGTATTTAACTGCCGGTGATAATTGTAAATAATACCTCCGGGCCGCTCGTTGTAATAAGGTCGATTACAGCCGGGGCAACCACTGGTCTGAAAAGCCTTCCCGTCGGCTAAAACTTTTACAAGTACGTTTTTGGGAAGATTAAATGATATAAGGCGCCCATTTTCAAACTTAAATGATGTTCCATCCACTATTTTTTTTTGTATCAAAAAAAAGCCTGCCTGAATACGGCGGTATGAGTCGATCTGCGGGGGATCGGCATCAGCAAGTGGCGTCCCTTTCAGAGGGGTAAAGGCAAAAAGCGCCGGCGTTACCCCGGCCTGTAACAGGCGTTCTATTAACGACAGCGCCTCAGCTTCTGTTTCACCAAGGCCGCAGATTATGTGAGTGCTTATTCTTCCCGGTAATTTTTCTGCACAGCGCAGCAGCAGGTCAAGACGTTTATGCAGCAAGCCGCCCTTGATCCGTTCATGGGCATCGGAGTTAATAACGTCAAGAGAAACACTAATCCTTTCCACCCCGGAATCTACTAGTTCAGCCGCTTCATCTTCGTCCTCAATCCATGCTGAAAGCGAAAGCGGAAGGGTGGTAATTACTTTTATCCTGCCTACAATTTCAAGAAGGGTGTCAATACCGTCGGTATGCCTGACCGACTGCAGGCAGATACGTTCGATACCCTTCTCTTCAGCCTGAGCCAGGCTCGCCTCAACCTCATTCCAGGAATACTCAGGCCAGTTTATCCGGCCCAGCCGGTTAAGAATTTGATTTCCACCAACACCTTGTGGGCAAAAAGAACATTTCATCAGGCATTGTTTGCCGGAAAGCAGGTATGCAGTTGTCGGATAAGCGTCCATCCGGTTGGAAGATAAGCCCATACAGGCTGCGGTGCCGGCTGAAAGGCGAATCATAAGGAACAGCACTCCTCGGAAATAGTAATTTCAAGGCCCAGCTCTTCCGCCTTGGTTCTGGCCGCCGGCGCAGGTAAAACAATTTTATTAACGCCGGCCCTGAGAGCATATGTGTCAACTGTTTCACGGTAGCGGCCACCGGGGCGCATACAGCCGAGGTATAAAGGTGTCCGGGGGAACATCAACCGGGCAGTAGCAATAAAACGAGCCACTTCTTCCACGCCGGGTGGTGAACATTGGCTGAAAGCAGTGCCTTCGGTCGGTCGGAAAATAATCAGGCTAATTGCCTCTACCGCCTCCTGCTTTAGCAGTTGCAGGGCATCATATTCACTTTTTATCACCCCGGCGTTAAGACCGATACAGATATGCGGTATTACACGCGTATACTTCTGTAGGTAACGGTATGAAGTCGTGTAATCTTCAATAGTAGCTTGCAAACCGTAAACAGTAGCTATAGTTTCGTTGTCACCAATAAAATCGAATGAGACCACGGTGGCAATTTGAGCCAGGCGTCTTGCTTCTTCTTCGGTTACGAGGCCGGTGTGAAGGTTAAGGGGCCTGCGGGCGGCAAGCTCTTCCAACTCGGCCCATTTTTCGAGCAAAGGCACTTTACCCAGCTTATCAGAGCCGCCTGAGACCAGGTAACTTCTCTCCCGTCCACACTTACTGCTGAGGGCTTTCTCCAGTGAAACCATATTTTGTAAGTAGATGCCGGAACAATGCGCACATTTCAATAAGCAGTTATTACCGGTAACGCTGACCGGCAGAGTCCTGTTAGGAGCTGCAAATTCGATCCAATCCGGGAAAAAAGCCTGCCGCACCTTCCAGGCCTGTTCCAATATCTTATTTAAACTGCTATTATTCGGCATACTGCCCTCCAATCACACCATACTTTTCTATAGAATAAAGCAGGGAAAGCAGAAAAGCAAACATCCTTTGCTGCTATCCCCAGTTAAGTGTTAGAGCACAAAACCCTGCCTATATTATCCAGCCGTTTGCTTCGCTGATCTTAACCGGATCATTCTTTATCCTTTTCCCAGCGCATAACCGGGTTGCGGGCTGCACGGACTTCGTCAAGGCGCCCGACAACAGTATTATATGGACCGTGGGCCACTTTTTCAGCATCTTCATCAATATCTTCAGAGATCTGTTTCATAACTTCTGCAAAAGCATCAAGTGTCTCTTTTGCCTCGGTATCGGTCGGCTCGACCATCAGCGCCTCTTCAACGATCAGGGGGAAGTAAACAGTCGGCGGGTGGAATCCCCGGTCAAGAAGAGCTTTGGCAATATCACCGGCACCGGCGCCTTTCTTCTTCTCCGGCCTGGCTGAAAGGACAAATTCATGCTTACAGATACGATCATAGGGTAGATAATACGTTTTCTTCAATAAACTCATCAGGTAGTTGGCATTGATTACGGCATCGGTGGAAGCCTGCTTCAAACCTTCCGCGCCCATCATACGTATATAGGTATAAGCCTTGACTGCAACGCCGAAATTACCATGGAACGAGTGAACCTTACCAATACTATCCGGAAAATCATAATCAAAGTAGTATTGATCATCTTTTCTATCAACCAGGGGAACCGGCAGGAAAGGTATCAGCCGCTCTTTTACCCCAACAGGGCCTCCGCCCGGGCCACCTCCGCCATGCGGTGTCGACAAAGTTTTATGGATATTTAAGTGGACAACATCGAAACCCATATCGCCGGGGCGAGCATAACCCATGATCGCATTCAGGTTGGCCCCATCGTAATAGAGCAGGCCGCCTGCTTCGTGGACGGCTTTGGCCATGGCAATAATCTCTTCCTCAAAAAGGCCCAGAGTGCTCGGGTTGGTCAGCATCAGGGCTGCCGTGGTGTCATCAACGGCTTCCTTTAACGCTTCCAGATCAACCAGGCCGCGGTCATCGCATGGAACCTGAACAACTTCGTAACCGGCCATGCTCACAGTTGCCGGATTGGTGCCGTGCGCCGAGAGAGGAATAAGGACCTTATTGCGTTTATGGTCTTCCCGATGACGATGATAAGCCTGGATAACCATTAATCCGGTCAGCTCACCATGTGCCCCGGCAGCAGGTTGCAGGGTGAAACGATCCATGGCAGTGAGTTCTTTCAAACACTGTTCCATGTTATAAAGAAGCTCCAGTGCCCCCTGAGCTGTTTCCAGCGGCTGGCAGGGGTGCATAAAAGCAAAACCGGGAAGGACCGCAACATCTTCGTTTACTTTCGGATTGTATTTCATGGTACATGAACCAAGTGGATAGAAACCGGTGTCGACACCGAAGTTGCGGGTCGACAACTCGGTATAATGGCGGATTATTTCATTTTCCGATAGTTCTGGCAGCTCAAGCGGTTCGCTGCGCTGCATCTTTTTCGGCAGAAGTTCATCCACCGGTTTTTCCGGAACATCACAGGACGGCAGAGAGTATCCCTGGCGCCCCGGGCGGCTCATTTCGAACAATAGGGCTTTAGATTTTCTCATTTCCATCCCTCCAATTCCCGAACCAGGGTATCGATTTCTGCACGGGTCCGTTTTTCTGTTACGGCAAATAACATTGTGTTTTTCAGCTCCGGGTAAAATGGAGCCAGGTCGACTCCACCAAGGATATTCTTTTCCAAAAGTTTTTTATTCAGCTCTGCGGGATCACCGGGCACTTTAACGGCAAATTCTTTAAAATAATGACCCGCGAATAACTCCTCGTAACCTTTGAGAGCAGTTATTTGCTCACGGGTGTACGCCGCTTTCTGAATGCACTGCCGGGCTACTTCACGCATTCCCTGCGGGCCAAGCGCAGCAAGATAAACAGCAGCTCCCAGGGCTACAAGGGCCTCGTTGGAGCAGATATTGGAAGCCGCTTTTTCACGCCTGATATGTTGTTCCCTGGTCTGCAAGGTTAAAACATAACCACGGTTCCCTTCGCTGTCGACGGTTTCGCCGGCGATCCGGCCGGGCATCTGACGAACGAATTTACTGCGCGCCGCCATAATCCCCAGCAGCGGCCCGCCGAAAGATGCAGGGACGCCAAGCCCCTGCCCTTCTCCAACAACGATATCGGCACCATACTCGGCTGGGCTCTGCAGTAAGGGCAGTGATAAGGGATCTGCGGAAACAATAAGGACTGCTTTATGATTGTGAACCATTTCAGCTATGCCATCCATCTCTTCAATCAAGCCAAAAAAGTTGGGCTGCTGCAGTATTACCGAGGCAACATCGTCACCAAGCATCTTATCCAGCTCGCCAAAGTCGGTATGACCGTCTTTAAGAGGTATCTCTTCCAAGTCGAGACCCCGGCTATTAAAATAGTTGCGGAGCACCTCGCGGTAAAACGGGCTGACCGAACGAGAGACCAGAGCTTTCGATCTTCTCGTTGCCCCACAGCCCATGATTGCTCCTTCGGCAACAGCTGTACCGCCATCGTACATAGAAGCGTTCGATACTTCCATTCCGGTAAGCTGGCAGATCATCGTCTGGAATTCAAAAATGGCCTGCAGGACTCCCTGGCTTATTTCCGGCTGATAGGGAGTATAAGATGTATAAAACTCGCTGCGGCCGGTCACATGTTTAATTATGGAAGGAATATAATGATCATAAACCCCCGCACCCATGAATGATACGCAATTATGGAAGTGCTTGTTTTTCGATGCCAGCGAATTCAGATGGCTTATCGCCTCCGATTCCGCTAATGCCGGCGGCAGATCCAGTTCCCGTTTCAGGCGTACCTCTGCCGGAATATCATTGAAAAGATCTTCGACAGTTTTGACACCGATTACAGCAAGCATCTCACTGCGATCTTCATCAGTCAGGGGAAGGTAATGTTTACCACCCATATGCTATTTTTCATCCTCCTCGATAACAAATTTTTCGTAAGTCGGCTTGTCCATCAACACATCAAGTTGAGCCTCATCCTTAATTTCAACTTTGTAAACCCAGCCGGCGCCGTAAGGATCCGAGTTAATTGCTTCGGGCTGATCAAGCAGATCTTCGTTAACCTCAACCACAGTTCCGTCTACGGGAGCATAAAGGTCAGCTACGGCTTTAACCGACTCGATCACTGCAGACCCTTTACCCGCTTCAACTTCTGTACCAATATCTGGCAGCTCGACAAAAACTATTTCACCAAGTTTGTCCTGAGCAAAGTCTGAAAGCCCAACAACGACAGTATTGTCTTCATGACGGGCCCACTCATGCTTCTTGGTGTATTTTACACCTTCAATAATATTATATTTCATTATTTTTTCCTCCTGTAAAATGGCAGTTTGGTGATCCGCGCCCGGTAAGCACGATTGCGGATCATTAAATCAACTTCCCTGGTTTGCTTAACAACTTCCGGATCTAAGAAAGCCATGGCGATAAATCTGTCCAGTGTCGGGGAATAAGACCCACTGCTGACCCAGCCAATTTCCTGATCTCCGACCTTAACCGGATAACCTTCGCGAGGCACGCCCCGCTCCAGCATTTCCAGGCCGAAAAGTTTTCTGTTCATTCCTTCCCGCTGCTGCTTTTTTAAGGCTTCCTGCCCGTTAAATGCGATTTTCTTTTCGAGGGCAACAAAACGATCCAGGCCGGCCTGCAGGGGTGTAAGTTCTTTGCTCAATTCATGGCCGTAGAGAGGCATCGATGCTTCCAGACGCAGGACATCCCTGGCTCCAAGTCCTGCAGGGTTCAGATCATATTTCTCTCCAGTTGCCCAAACGGCATCCCAAAGGGCATCAGCTCCATCATTTTTACAATAAACCTCGAAGCCATCTTCCCCGGTATAACCGGTTCTGGATACAATACAGTCAATCCCGGCAACCTTTACTTCGGGCAGAAAATGATAATTTCTCATTTCGGCTAACGGCGCATCAGCTAACTGCTGCAGGATTGCCTCGCTGTTAGGTCCCTGCAGGGCAATCTGGGCATAGTCGGAAGAAAGATTCTTTAATTCGGCATCGCCAAAAATATTATCTTTAAACCAATCGTAATCTTTGTCTGTATTTGCTGCGTTTACTACCAGGAAAAAATCTTCTTCGTCAAAGCGATAGACCAGGATATCGTCGACAACCCCACCGTCGGGATAACAAACCGGACTGTACATAATAGCATTGTTTTTAAGCCTGGAAATGTCATTAACCGCGATTTTCTGTAAAAACGCTTCGGCATCTTTACCTTTGACACTAACTTCCCCCATGTGTGAAACGTCGAAAATAGTTGCTCTTTTCCGGGTGTCGTGAACTTCCTCAACCAACCCTTTCGGATACTGCACCGGCAGGAGCCAACCGCTGTAATCGACAATTTTTCCTTCTAATGCAACATGTTTTTCGTAGAATGGTGTTTTCTTAGCTTCACTCATCAGTAGTAACATCCTCCTTTCTTAGAAAATTTCACTGCTGGAAACAAGAAAACAAAAAGGACAGAGAAAGCCCTGTGGCTTTTACTCTGTCCCTGATACCTGAGAGATTACTCCCTTATGCAAATTAAGAGGCTTTCCCCGTCGGTGCCCCGTGTGAGCGGGCGCTCTCCAGAGGTGCATCCCCCGATGGTACTGAAACCTGAGAGTTTCCCTGCCGCCCGCCAAGGCGGAAGGTTGCTCCTTCGGCGTCCGTTGAACGGAACTCTCCCACAGGGTTCATACGCAATATATTATACTTAATTTATTTCCTTCGGCAAAATCTGCAAAAATCCTTCTTAGCCGGAAAATTAAATGAAATGATTCTTATATCATATTTATACTAACACAAAAGAGGTTAGGTTTCAATGTTGTCAACAGGTTCAATCTAAGCTTTCCCGGAGGAACCGAAAAGGCGAATTTTCTCACGGATAATATCGACTCCTGCTTCGCGGCCTGAACTGATCTTGAATTTTCGATAGCATCCCCACACAATCCCACTTGATCATTTCCCGTTGCTGATTGTGCAATTGCGGGTCCCTTTCGGCACAACACAGATAAAATCGAAACGCTTACCGGTGCAGATAAAATGATGCTGTTCTTCCGGTGCTACCAGCAAAGCGCTGCCGGGCTCGAGGTCAACTTCCTTTTCGACTGAAAGGAATTTACCTTTTCCCTTAATCACAAACACCTGGTGCTCCCAATTATGATTGTGCCATTCAGTAGAAATATTACCGGAAAGAGAAAAGTAGCGCATTTCAAAATTCGGGGCGCCTTCAGGTTCACCAAGAAGCCATCGGACTGTGGCCTTTCCTTTCCCTTTAAGGTTTTCGGGGGTGATGTCAATTTCTTCGGTTTTATCCAGATCGGTTACATACATCACTTCTACCTCCGTTTGTAAGGTTATTTGGCAAACTCGCGATTTATAAAACTGCTTAAACTTGTTGGTTCACGTCCGAGAAGCCAGCGTAAAACATTGCTGCTGCCGCATAAACCATAGTTAGCGTAATAATCAAACATTTTTGCCAGTGTCTCCAACTGGTATGGCCCCATCCCTGATTCCTTCGCTTCCCGGCGCCAATTATCAATAGGGATTTCTTCCACTACGACTCTTTGCCCCAGGGTATCGCCAATAATGGCAGCGACTTCTGCCTGAGTTAATCCTGCAATACCTGCAATTTCATAAACAGCGCCCATGTGGCCGGGTTCAGTCATTACAGTCGCTGCGATTTCTCCAAGGTCCTCCAGATCAAGCATGCTAAGTCGGGTTTCAAGGTGGTATGGAACCCTGTAAAGGCCATGGTTTAGGATTGTTTTAATACCCGCCAGAATATTTTGCATATAAGGCGCAGGTTGTAAAATGGTAAATTTAAGGCCTGATTCGAACAGCAGTTCCTCAACACGCATTTTTTGCCAGTGATGCGGCATTTTTTCAGTTTGTGGGTGCAGGACTGAATGATAAACAAAGTGATCCAGGTCAAACTCACAGGCAGCATTAATAGCAAGGCGGCCAATTTCTATTTCGGAGGGGTGCATATTCGGGCAGATATGATAGACAGCCTTAATTCCACGCATCGCCCTTAGATAAGTATCAGCATCTACCATATCGCCAATCAAAGCATCAGCTGCGCCATCTTTTTTCAATTCTACGACCTGCTCACTCCGACGTACCAGGGCACGCGTATCAATATTACGGGCAGCCAGCGCTTTAGTTATTGCCCGACCGGTTTTACCCGCCGCTCCCGTTACCAGGATCATCAATTACAGCCTCCGACATTAAATATGGTAAATGCAGTTTAAGCTTACTACAACCGGCTTTAAAGCTCAATAGCAAAGCGTTTAATTCAGATTTTGGCTTAAATACAGTTTTAACCTTCCGGATCCTCTGATATAATATACTAGGATATGTTAATCTTACCTTTGACTACTATTGCAGCAGTCGGAAAGGTAAAGTAAAAATAGCTATTACGGCTTTTGGAAATAAGAGCTACGGGTTTCCAGGCAGGCGAACGGAAGCTTTTTTTCCGTACAAAACCGGGGGTGATTGCTGTGCAGATTGACAAAATTATTATTGGAGTTCCCCGCGAGATAATGCCCGGGGAGAAAAGAGTGGCAGCTATTCCTGATACAGTAGGTAAGATGGTTTCCGCAGGAGCGCGTGTCCTGGTAGAGGCCGGCGCAGGAGCAGGTGCTTACATTGATGACGAGAGTTTTAAAGAAAAAGGGGCGGAAATAATCTCGGATGTCCGCGAAATTTATAAGCAGGCGAGCATTATTATAAAGGTCAAAGAGCCTCGTTACCATGAAGAATTAGGTAAGCATGAGGCCGAACTATTTCCCGAAAATGGTGTGATAATCAGTTTCCTGCACCCGGCACACTCTGTAAACCACGAAGGTATAAAAATTCTTGCTAAAAGAGGGATTACCGGATATACCCTGGATGGTATTCCGCGGATTTCAAGAGCCCAGCAAATGGACTCTTTAACGTCTATGAGTACAGTAGCCGGATACAAAGCAGTCATTTTTGCCGCCAACAACCTGGGACGTTTCATTCCAA
>PWUG01000331.1 GCA_003562605.1 Syntrophomonadaceae bacterium
GGGAAGGTTCTATCAGGCCTTTATGACCCGGGCAGAGATGCCCATACCTTAGCTATGGAAGCTTATAGCCGTTTCCTGGCTCAGAATGCACTTTACGTCAATATGTACCCCAGCATCGGCAGGCTGGAACGCGAGGTGGTGGCCTCTGCAAAAGAGCTGCTGCGGGCAGATGATGACGCTGCCGGTAATATAACCAGCGGCGGGACTGAGAGTATCTTTATGGCTGTTAAGACAGCCCGGGATTGGGCCAGGGAAAACCGCTCTCAGATCAAAAATCCCGAAATAGTCCTGCCGGTAACTGCACACCCGGCTTTCCTCAAGGCGGCCCATTACTTCGGGCTGGGAGTTATACAGACATCCGTCGACAGAACCGGTTTCCGTGCAGATATAGCAGCGTTCAAAGCTGCGCTCGGGCCGAATACAATCATCGCTGCGGGCTCAGCCCCCAATTTTTCACACGGCACCATCGACCCCATTGCCGAAATGTCGACTGCAGCCAGGGCGAAAAATATCCTCTTCCACGTCGACGGCTGTGTCGGCGGCATCTATCTTTCTATTCTGAGGCGAATGGGTGGGACGGTCCGCGATTTTGACTTCTCTCTTCCGGGTGTCAGTACTATTTCAATCGATCTGCATAAATACGGCTATACCCCTAAAAATGCCTCGGTGATTCTTTACCGAAACCGGGACCTGCGAAAATATGCCTGGTTCGTATGCACATCGACAACAGAATATGCTGTGATCAACCCGACTGCTCAAAGCAGCCGTACCGGTGGACCGATCGCAGCAGCCTGGGCTGTATTGCGCTTTCTGGGAGAAGAGGGCTATCAAAACATTGTCCGCCAGTCCCAGGAGGCAACTAAATCAATGCTTGATGCAATTGAACGAATCGAGGGCATCAATGTTTTGGGCGATCCCGATATGTGCATGTTTACCATCGCTTCAGATCAATTAAATATTTTTGAAATAGACGACGAAATGCGCCTGCGGAACTGGCAGATGCTACCGCAGTTCGCCTGCGGCGGCAGTCCGGAAAACCTGCATATAAGCCTGACCAGGGCCAACATTCCCCATATCCGGCGATTAATTGACGACCTGCGGGAGGTAGTTGAAGAGTTGAAAGAAAAAGGTTCCTCGGTAAACCGGGAAGAACTGGCGCGCACAGTGGAGGAATTCTCTTATAAACCCGCAGAAGAGATATTGGCGGCAATTATGCCGCTAATCGGCTTAAGCGGGCTGGAACTGCCCGAGAGGATGGCTACCCTGAATACCATATTAAATTACCTGCCCGCCGACCGCCGGGACGCCCTGCTGACTCTTTTCTTCAACATGACCGGGTAAATAATAAGCGGCAGAAAATGTTTCTTTAAGCTGGTTGACAGCACAGACCAATAATAACTATAATAACAGCAGATTAAAGATTGCTTACCGCTCGTAACCCCTTTCCCTTTTTCATGGAAGGGGTATATTTAGCAAGGCGTTATACTTACACAAGCATAACGATTTTAAGGAAGAAGTGCCATATTATGGGATGAGGTGGGTGTTAAGAGGTGGAAAAACGCCGCCTGGAGACGGAAAAATCGATTGGCCGACTGATATGTCACGACATAACAAAAATTGAAAAAGGAGTCTTTAAGGGCGCCATCTTTAAAAAAGGCCACCGGATTCGCCCGGAAGATGTGGAAATCCTGCTCGACCTGGGCAAAAAACATATCTATGCCCTGGAACTTGAAAAAGATGAGCTTCACGAAGATGATGCCGGAAAGAGGCTTGCCCGGGCACTGGCCGGCCCCGGCCTGCAAATTGGTGAACCATCAGAGGGTCGTCTTAACCTGGCGGCCATCCACCCCGGCTTATTACGAGTAGATGCCGCCCGCCTGCTTGCTGTAAACAGCATAACTGACGTGGTAGTAGCAACCCTGCACAATAACTCACCTGTTCAAGCCGGTGAAAAGGTAGCCGGAGCAAAAGTGATCCCCCTGGTTGTTAACGAGTCAATCGTTGGCGAGGTTGAAAATATCTGTCTTACAGGTGAACCAATAATCCAGGTTTTACCCTACCGGAAATTCAAAATTGGAGGATTGATTACCGGCCGGGAGGTATACGAGGGAAGGATCAAGGATGGTTTTGCACCGGTTTTAGCAGAAAAGGTTTCACATTTTAACCTGGAGAAACCGCTGATCCGTTTTTGTACCGATGATGCTGATCATATCGCTATCTCGATTGATGAATTGCTCAATGAAGGCTGCAGCATGATTATCATCACCGGGGGCATGTCGGTCGATCCCGATGACGTAACTCCAACCGGCATAAAAAAAACCGGGGCGGAAATTATCAAATACGGGGCACCGGCTTTGCCTGGTGCAATGTTTCTTTTAGCTTACAAGAATAATTTTCCCCTGATTGGACTGCCTGCCTGCGCAATGTACTTTAAGAATACTGTCCTGGATATTCTCTTACCCCGCCTTCTGTCCGGACAGAAAGTAAGCGCAGCCGACATTGCCGCCCTGGGCCATGGCGGATTATGCCGCCAGTGCGATACATGTTCTTTTCCCGACTGCTCCTTTGGCAAAGGTAGCTGTTAATAATAACACTTATAATTTAAAGAAAAATTACTGCCGGGCAAAATAGACCTGCTTCAATATTAAATAATAGAAGGTAATGCAATTGTTCAACTATATGTGCCGAAAAATAACAGTGCTTATTCTGATCATGAGCCTGACAACCTTAGCAGGCGCCTGCAGTAATCCCAAGACTTCGGTCATCCTAAACATTTCTGCTGCGGGTAGTCTTGAAAACGCTCTAATAGAAATAAACCAAATCTTCATGCAAAAAAACGACAGTGTTGAAATACTGGCCAACTTTGCCGCGTCGGGAGACCTGCAAATGCAGATCGAAAACGGCGCTCCTGCAGATGTTTTTATCTCCGCCGCCGCCAATCATATGAATACCCTGGAAGATAAAGAACTAGTTTTGCCGGAAACGCGCCGTAATCTTTTGGGAAACAAAATTGCTTTAATCGTTCCTCAAGCCGGCAACCTTAACATATCAGGCTTTGAATGCCTCTTAAAAGAAGAAGTCAGCAAGATCGCCATGGGAGATCCTGATTTTGTGCCCGCCGGAAGCTATGGGCGCCAGACTTTTGAACTGCTTGGAATTCCTTATGGGGAATTACAACCGAAATTAATCCTGGGCAGTAATGTCATGCAGGTGCTCAGATATGTCGAAAGCGGAAATGTTGATGCCGGAATTTTATTTACCTCAGATGCCGTTTCTTCCAACTCGGTAAGAGTAATTGCAACCGCACCCGATGAGATAAATGCCAAAATAGTTTACCCGGCAGCAATTATAACATCTAGCAAAAATGTAAAAGCCTCGCAGGAATATATTGATTTCCTTTTCAGGCCCGAAGCCGGGGTAATCTTTGCAAAATACGGTTTCATTATTTTAGATAATTAGCATTCATTAAAACCGGGGAGCCTATCCAATGCTGGAATCATTCTTTCCGCCGCTTTACGTTTCGATCAGAACCGTTTTCACTGCAACTGTGATTACTTTCTTTCTTGGTATAGCAGCCGCACGCTGGATGGCTAACTACTCCGGCCGGCTTAAAAGTCTAATCGACAGCCTGTTTCTCTTACCCCTGGTCCTCCCGCCAACGGTGGTAGGATTCGGTTTGCTTATTTTTTTCGGCAAAAACAGCCCACTCGGGCAGCTGCTGAATCTCTTCGGTACAACGGTAATCTTCTCCTGGCCGGCCACTGTGATTACTGCAGTTATCGTTTCATTTCCCCTCATGTACATTTCGGCCCGCGGGGGCTTTGAACAGGTTGACATTAATATAGAAAATGCAGCCCGTACTATGGGCGCCGGAGAATGGCGGGTCTTCTGGACGGTTACCATGCCCCTTTCCTGGCCTTCAATTATGGCGGCAACAGTACTGGCCTTTGCCCGCGCCCTGGGTGAGTTCGGGGCGACCCTCATGCTCGCCGGCAATATTCCCGGAAAAACAACAACTATCCCCGTAGCAATTTATTTTAAAATACAAGCCGGGCATATGGAAGAAGCGCTGATCCTGACCCTGATTGTTCTGACCTTTGCTTTTGTATCACTGGTTTTGCTGGCATACTGGAAAGGGAAAGCGAAGAAGAACGGAAGGAACAAAGCATTTGCTGGAAATTAAGATTAAGAAAACCCTGCCTGATTTTCATCTCGCCATTGATCTCACTGTCGACCGGGAAATAGTTTCGATCCTGGGGCCTTCAGGATCCGGTAAAACGATGACCCTGCTCTCCATAGCCGGTTTGATTCGCCCCGATGAGGGCAGCATCAGGCTTAATGAACGCACTCTTTTTAGCTCGGCTGAGGGTGTTTTTTTGCCGCCACAAAAACGTAAAATCGGCTTTGTTTTTCAAAATTACGCCCTCTTTCCCCATTTAACAGTTGCTGAAAATATTGCTTACGGCATGCACGGCAAGCCGAAAAAAGATATTCAGAAAAGAGTAGCAGAGCTCCTTGAATTGATCAATATCCCGGGTCTGAAGATGCGTTACCCCGGGGAGCTCTCTTCCGGCCAGCAGCAAAGGGTAGCTCTGGCCCGGGCAATCGCCCCGGAGCCGGAAGCACTTTTGCTCGATGAGCCTTTTTCTGCTCTCGATACTTTCCGCCGGGAACGCCTTGAATATGAACTATTAGCTCTGCATCAATATTTCAAGGGCGATATCCTATTTATCACTCATGATCTTGCCCAGGGTTTCAAAATCGGGACGCGAATGGCTATCTATGAAAACGGTCGCATTGTGCAGTGTGAAAGCAGAGAAAAGGTAATAAATTCGCCGGTCAATCGGACAGCAGCCAAGTTAACCGGGGTAAAAAATCTCTTCGATGGATATATTGCATCGATCGAGAATGGCGCTGTTCAGGCTTATATCCCGGAGTTTGGCAAACCGCTTAAGATTAATTATCCTGAAACCCTTAATCTTTCACTGAATCAGCCTGTTATAATCGGTATCAGACCGGAGCATATTGAAATCATGGATTATACACAAGAAAACACAATTCCATCCAGGGTTAGCCGACTGGTTGACGGGGTCACAGATTTACACTACTATTACTTTGCAGATAAAGACATCGGGAAAAAATATAATCTTGAGCTGCACATCCCGACCTCTGTCACCACCAAACCTTGATACGGGTAAATCCTGTTTTCTATATTTCCCACCTGACCGTTTGATTGTTTTAACAGAGTAGGAGGTTTAAACAGTAAATGGATTACTTATTCAAGGATATAATAAACCAGGTTATCTCCACTTACCCACACAGCGAAGACACGGGCTGGAAAAGAGCGCTTATCGCTTACGCTTCAGCAAATGACCATTTATTTGAAAAACTTAAAGAGGTAATCAGCCCGACTCACTATTTACCGCAGGATTTTTTGCCGGAAGCCCGCACTGTAATAACTTACTTTTTACCCTTCCGGGATGAAGTGGTCGAAAGCAACAAAAAAGGTCGCCACAGCTCGCGCACCTGGGCAGTAGCCTATATCGAGACTAATAAGCTGATCGGTGCAATAAACCGGCGCCTGCAGGATGAACTGGTAAAAGAAGGCTGCAAGGCGGTTTATGTGCCTGCAACCCACAATTTTGATGAAGAAACGCTGCTAAGTGACTGGTCACATCGCAGCGTCGCTTATATAGCAGGGTTGGGAACATTCGGCCTGAACCATATGTTGATCACGGAGAGCGGATGCTGCGGGCGCATTGGAAGCCTGGTTACAGACCTTGAACTTGAACCAACCTCGCGTTATAACAGGGAACTCTGCCTTTACAGGGCAGACGGTTCCTGCGGACGCTGCCTAAAAAAATGTGTTAATGACGCACTGAAAGAAAACTCCCTCGATAGAAAAAAGTGTTATGAGATGTGCCTGGAAAATGCCGATCGCCTGAGAGATCTTGAGAGCATCGCCGATGTTTGCGGCAAATGCCTGGTCGGCGTCCCCTGTTCCGCTGAGATCCCCATAAAAGATAATAATTAAGATTGTCCTGCTGCTTTAACTAATTAACTTTAGTAACGTAACCTGAGGCGGACCTGTAACAGAGTCTTTAATCGATTCTCTGAATGCCAGATAATGCGGCAATCCACGGTGCTCTTCAAGGGCTTCCTCGCTGGTATACTTTTCAAGGATATAGATTTCCCCCCCGTTATTTTGTTCTTATGATTCTCTGCTTTGCTTATATTTCCTTCCGGGATTTTTATATTGTTCACTAAAAGGCAGCCCAGTTAGAAAATATTTTTCACAATAAACCCCGCTCCTGTTGACAGGCTGAAGCGGGTTGATTATAATATAAACAGTTGATTTAAACAATAGATTAAAATGTGAATTTAAAATATTCGTTTTATTGCATTAATGGAGAGAACCATGGATGTTTAATTACGGCCGATTCGTGGTCAGGTATCGGAAGGCGATAATCGCCCTTTATCTTTTACTGCTTATCCCTTCTGCTATCGGCTACCTGGCAACCAGCGTAAACTATGACCTGTTATCGTACATGCCCGGCCAC